>CALMCD010000379.1 GCA_937863075.1 uncultured Rhodoferax sp.
CCATGATCGGGCGTGAGATTGCGGGCGTGGGCGAAGAAGACTACGCGCTGCTGTTTTTTGCCGACATCATGCACGACGGCACGGTCTCCACCCATGCCAATTTGCCCGCCGAATTACTGCATAAAAATGGAGCACCCGTCTTCATGTTGGGTGGAAAAGTTTACGAGTTGGGTAATAAAGAAGGCTATCGTCGATTCTGGGCAATTTATCACCGACCTCCACAAACCGAGTACCGCGATTATTTATTAGAACGCCGTGATAGTTTAATTCCGTTAGATGAACGCAGTTTCAAAGGTGCATACTATACACCACTCCATGTCGTCGATAAAGCATACGATTTATTGGCACAAACACTGGGTAAAAACTGGCAACGTGAATATATTGTGTGGGATATGTGCTGCGGCGTAGGAAACTTGGAAGTAAAGCATAGTAACCCGCGCAATATCTATATGAGCACACTCGATCAAGCTGATATTGATGTGATGAAAGCCACAAAAACCTGCGTGGCAGCGCATCGATTTCAGTATGATTATTTGAATGATGATATTACCGATTTTGGTGAGATTGATTACAGCCTCACCGATAAAGTTCCAGCCAGTTTACGCCAAGCTATTGCGGATAAAAAGAAAATTGTGGTGTTAATGAACCCACCTTACGCGGAAGCTGCTAATTCGCAAGGTAATGAGGGGAAAAATGATGTTGCCAAGACGAATATCGGAGCTTTAATGAATCAAGCCAATTACGGTTATGCAGCGCGAGAATTATTTGTACAATTTATTGCGCGTATTGCCAAAGAAATTCCCCATGCAATACTCGCAACATTCAGCACGCTCAAGTACGTTAACGCCCCAAATTTTGAAAAATTCCGTAATCGCTGGAATGCAAAATACTTAGGTGGTTTTATCGTTCACAGTAAAGCATTTGATGGCCTCAATGGCAATTTTCCGATTGGATTTTTAGTTTGGCAAACTCGCCATTACGTCCGAGCCAAGCGTATCCCGATTGAAAGCATCAGCGTAGAGGTATTGAACAAACAGGCACAAGCAGTAGGGGAAAAATCTTTTCACAATTTACCCAATAGCATTTTTTTGAGCGCATGGATGCCACGCTTGCGTAAAAATCAGCAACCTGCCATTCCCTTAATTAACGCAATTACTCCATCTAAGCAAATTCACAATGTTCGGAACAGCCACTGGTCGGATGGTGCTATTGCCCATTTTTTCTGTAATGGCAATGATGTGCAAAATGCAGGGACTATGACGGCGATTTTTTCTTCAGTTCACAGCATTGGACATGCGGGTGGCTATTTTGTAACGGAAAAAAACCTGTGGCAAGTGGCGATAATGTTTACGGTACGCCGCATCATTCGCCCCACATGGATAAACGACCGAGACCAATTTTTACAGCCCCCGCAACCTTTATCGGAAAAATTCAAAACCGATTGCCTGATTTGGATGCTCTTTAGCGGTAGCAACCTCACCGCCAGTGCCAATAATCTGGAATGGAATGGAGAAAAGTGGAGCATCGTGAACCACTTTATTCCTTTTACCGAGGACGAAGTAGGCGCACCTGACCGCTTTGAATCGGATTTTATGATTCAGTATCTGACCAAAAAACCGTTATCCATAGAAGCCAAATCCGTATTAAAGGCAGGTCGTACATTATGGAAAACGTATTTTTCCCACACCGATACCCGCAGCGTGCGCGATGAATTCAAACTCAACCGTGCCGATGTAGGTTGGTATCAAATTCGCAATGCCTTAAAAGCCCGTAGTAATAGCGGCGATACCGCTCCCGTGAACTTTGCGCCATTGGAGGCAGCCTACCAAGCATTGACCGAAAAATTACAACCCCAAGTATTTGAACTCGGCTTTTTACGATAACGCTATGACCAAACGCCCCTTCGCCCAAGTAGACGTTTTCACCGCCACGCCCTATTACGGTAATCCGCTGGCCGTCGTTTTAAACGGCGCGGATGTAAGCGATGAAGCCATGCAACGCTTTGCACGGTGGACGAATCTTTCCGAAACCACCTTCGTTCTGCCACCTACACCCGAAGGCGCGGCGAAGGGGGCGGATTACCGCGTGCGTATCTTCACGCCCGATAGCGAATTGCCCTTTGCCGGACACCCGACCCTCGGCACTTGCCATGCGTGGCTGCAAGCGGGTGGCGTGCCACAGCGGGCGGATTGCATCGTGCAAGAATGTGGTGTCGGCTTGGTGCAAATCCAGCGCAAGGGCTCGCGCCTTGCCTTCGCCGCCCCGCCGTTGCAACGCCGCGCGGTGGATGCCGCTGAACTTGCGCCCATTCTTGCAGCGCTCAAAATTGAAGTGCACCAAATCATTGCCGCCCAGCATTTGGATAACGGCCCGCATTGGTTGGGCTTGTTATTGGATCATCCCGATACCGTTTTGGCGTTAGAACCCGATCACCAAGCGTTGAAAAATCATGGGGTAAAAATCGGTGTAGCCTCCATCTACACTGTACAAGCAGCTAGTAATTTAATAGCACGATCCAACCGCGAGGCGCGTGCGTTTGAAATACAAACCACACAGCTCGAAGTTCGTGCTTTTGCCGCGCCGCTGGGCGTGAATGAAGACCCCGTAACCGGCAGCCTCAATGCGAGTTTGGCGCAATGGCTGATTGCCGATGCGTACCTGCCCGAAAGCTACACCGCCGCGCAAGGTTGCTGTTTGGGGCGTTCGGGCATCGTTTATTTGCAGCGCGATGCCAGCGGGCAAGTGTGGGTCGGTGGCGATGTGGTGACGTGTATAGAAGGAAATGTAACGCTATGAATCTTCCTAATCTGCAAGCGATTGAAGCCGCTGCCGACATCATTTACCGTGAATTTCAGCCTACGCCGCAATACCGCTGGGGATTGTTGAGCGAAAAACTCGGCACATCCTGCTGGATAAAGCACGAAAACCATACGCCCGTGGGCGCGTTCAAAATTCGCGGTGGACTCACGTATTTTGATGCGCTGGTGCAATCCGGCACGCTCCCGCGCGAGGTGGTGAGTGCGACACGCGGCAATCACGGGCAAAGCATCGGCTGGGCGGCGCGGGCACATGGCGTGGGCTGCACGATTGTGGTTCCGCATGGGAATTCGCTAGAAAAAAACGCGGCGATGCGTTCCCTCGGCGTTACGCTGATTGAGCATGGCGATGATTTTCAAGCCGCCCGTGAATTTGCCATCGCGTTGGCGCAAGAACGCAATGCCCACATGGTTCCCAGCTTTCACCCCGCATTGTTGCGCGGCGTGGCAACGTATTGGTGGGAATTTTTTCGCGCCGCACCCGATTTGGACGTGGTATATGTCCCCATCGGGCAAGGTTCGGGCGCGTGCGCTGCGATTGCCGCCAAACACGCATTGCACCATTCTGCCCGCATTGTGGGCGTGGTGAGCGCCCATGCCACAACGTATGCCGATTCGCTCGCGGCAGGGCGCGTGGTGGAATCGCCCGTCAGCACCGAATTAGCCGATGGCATGGCGTGTCGCGTGGCGGATGCGCAAGCGTTGGAAATAATGCAAGGTGAAATCGACCACATTGTGCAAGTAACGGATGCCGAAGTTGCCCAAGCGATGCGCGATTTATTCGCCAGCACCCACAACGTAGCCGAAGGAGCCGGAGCCGCCGCCTTCGCCGCCGCGATGCAAGAACGCGAATCCCTGCACGGTCAAACCGTAGGCGTGACGATTAGCGGCGGGAATGTCGATAGTGCGATGTTGGCGCGGGTGTTGCGGTGATTGCTATTATTTCAATAGCTGCCTATGCAGATAGGCTGTGCGTTAGCCGGCGATTTACCCATTAACTTAGTTTTTCTCGTCGTTGAGCCATTGCAAAACCGGAATCGTTCCGGGCAACAGGGGCGCAACGTGGGGCGGTAGCGTTTCCCATGCAAATTGTTGATGTTCGCGCATTTCCAACTCACCCGCCCAGTCCCACACCTTGCAAAAATGCAGGCGCACTACGGCGTGCGGATATTCCATCACCAACTCTTTCCAGCGTTCCACGCGGTTTAGGTGGATGTGAATGCCCAATTCTTCGTCTAATTCGCGTTGCAGCGCGTGTTCGACGGTTTCGCCCACTTCCAATTTGCCACCCGGAAATTCCCAGTAGCCCGCATACGGCTTTCCTTCGGGGCGGGAGGTAATCAGAAATTTGCCATCGGCGCGAATCAGCACACCGACGGCGACATCAATCGGCGTTCGTGCTGTCGATGCGGGATTCATAACCCTTGGCGACCCGCAAAATCACGGGCGAATTGCAGCGCCACGCGACCGCTGCGCGAGCCGCGTTCCAGCGCCCATATCAAGGCTTCAGCGCGGGCGTTGGCAATCAATTCGGGCGATAGCTTCAATTCAGAAAGCCATTGCGCCACGATTTGCAGGTATTCTTCCTGCCCAAACGGATAAAAACTAATCCACAGCCCAAAGCGTTCCGAGAGCGAAATTTTTTCCTCAATCGCTTCTTGCCCGTGAATTTCGACGTTTTCATCCATGTATTCGGGCAACAAATGCCGGCGATTGCTGGTGGCGTAAATCAACACGTTCGGGCTGGCGGCAGCCACCGAACCATCCAACACCGATTTCAGCGCTTTGTAGGCGGGTTCGCCGTCTTCAAAGCTCAAATCGTCGCAAAAAATAATGAACTTTTCGGGGCGATGGGCGATTAAATCCACGATGTCGGGCAAATCCACCAAATCGGATTTATCGACCTCAATCAGCCGCAGCCCTTGGTCGGCGTAAGCGTGCAAACACGCGCGAATCAACGAGGATTTGCCCGTACCGCGTGCGCCCGTCAGCAGCACATTGTTCGCCACGCAGCCACGCACAAATTGGGCGGTGTTGCGTTCGATTTTTTCGCGCTGGGCATCAATGCCTTGCAAATTATCCAGCCGCATCGCGCCGATATGCGCTACGGGTTCCAGCACCGCGTGCCCCGAACCACGACGGCGATACCGAAACGCGATGGAAGCGTCCCAATCCGGCGCGGTGGGCAGTCCGGGCAGCACTTGTTCGAGCCGCTGCATCAACTGTTCGGCGCGGCTTAAAAAAACCAGTAGGCGATCATCCATAGCGGTACTTTTTTACGAACTTTTTGACGGATTTTTACGAACGGTAATCGGCGTTAATGGTGACGTATTCGTGGCTGAAATCGCACGTCCACACGGTATCGCTCGCCGCACCGCGACCCAAATCGACACGCACCGTGATTTCGCTTTGCTGCATCACGCGCTGACCATCGGCTTCTTCGTAAGTCGGATTGCGTCCGCCTTTCGTGGCAACGTGAACATCGTCCAAGAACAATTCGATGTGCGTTTGATCCAAATCCGCAATGCCCGCATAACCAACTGCCGCCAGAATACGCCCCAAATTCGGATCGCTGGCGTAGAACGCAGTTTTCACCAGCGGTGAATGCGCAATCGCATACGCCACTTGACGGCATTCGGCTGCATCGCGCCCCCCATCTACACGGATAGCTATGAATTTCGTAGCACCTTCACCATCGCGCACAATCGCTTGCGCCAGTTTTCGCGCGACTTCCAGCATCGCGGTTTTGAGCGCAATGCCTTCGGGACTGTCCAGTGATTCGATGGTCGCGTGCTGCGCTTTATTGGTCGCAATCACGATAAACGAATCGTTGGTCGAGGTATCGCCATCCACCGTGATGCGGTTAAACGAGTTTTCCGCCAAATACGTGGCAAGCGGCTGCATCAGCGCTTGGCTCACACACGCATCGGTTGCCAAAAAGCCGAGCATGGTCGCCATATTCGGGCGAATCATGCCCGCGCCTTTGCTGATACCGGAAATTTGCACCGGACAACCCGCAATCATCGCTTCCGTGCCAAAGGCTTTGGGAATGGTGTCGGTGGTCATGATGCCTTCGGCGGCGTGCACCCAGTGATCGGCGTTCGCATTGGCGATGGCGGCATCCAGCCCCGCTTCGATACGCTCCGAAGGCAGCGGCTCCATGATGACACCAGTCGAAAACGGCAAAATTTGCGCGGGTTCTACGCCCAGTTTCGCTGCCAGTGCGTAGCAGGTGCTGCGAGCGCGGGCGAATCCATCCGCCCCCGTTCCGGCGTTGGCATTGCCCGTGTTAATCAACAAAGCGCGAATGCTTTTTCCGCTGGGTAAATTTTGCAAATGATCGCGGCAAATTTGCACCGGAGCAGCGCAAAAGCGGTTCGATGTGAACACACCGCCAACGGACGCGCCTTCATCGAGCAAAAAAACGCTCAAATCTTTGCGACCGACTTTGCGGATATTCGCCTCGGTCACGCCAATGCGCACGCCCGCAACGGGCAACACCGATTCAGGAAGAGGAGGAAGCAAATTAACGGGCATAGTTCAACGACCTAAACAACTTAATACAACTTAATACGATGGCTTTACGCCAATTTTCCGTGGCACTGTTTGAATTTTTTACCGCTACCGCAAGGGCAGGGGTCGTTGCGACCCACGCCGGCAAACGGGTTGCTGGCAATGGTGTTGGGGTCGATTTCGGTCGTAGGCGCTCCGGTTTCATCGGGCGCGGTGTAGGTGATATTGCTAATCGCTTCGCCTTGGTGTTCCAGCGCTACAGCGGCTTCATCCAACTGCGCAGGGGATTGCAGCGATACGGTCATCAGCACGCGCGTGACTTCGTTTTTCACCGAATCCAACAACTGACCGAACAATTCAAACGCCTCGCGCTTGTATTCTTGCTTGGGTTGCTTTTGGGCGTAGCCACGCAAGTGAATGCCTTGGCGCAGATGATCCAACGCGCTCAAATGATCGCGCCAATGCGTATCCAGCGTTTGCAACAACACCATGCGTTCAAACTGCATGAAGCTGTTGGCATCCACCAACTCCAATTTCGATGAAAAAGAAGCATCGGCGGCAGAAATCACCGTTTCGACCACATCCTCATCCGTAATCGCATTGGATTCTTGCACTTGCTTTTGCAAATCCAGATGGATGTGCCATTCGTCGGCCAACACGCGCTGAAGCGTGGTGACGTTCCATTGTTCCTCGACCGATTCATGCGGAACGTATTGGCGCACCAAATCATCAAAGCAGCCTTTGCGCAGATTGGCGATTTGGGCGGTTAAATCTTCCGCATCCAAAATCGCATTGCGCTGCTGGTAAATCACTTTGCGTTGATCATTGGATACGTCATCGTATTCCAGCAACTGTTTGCGCACGTCAAAGTTACGCGCTTCCACTTTACGCTGGGCGCTTTCGATGCTGCGGCTGACGATGCTGGCCTCAATCGCTTCGCCTTCGGGCATTTTGAGCTTGTCCATAATCATCTTGACACGTTCGCCCGCAAAAATGCGCATGAGCGAATCGTCCAGACTCAAATAGAAACGCGAAGAACCCGGATCCCCCTGACGACCGGAACGACCCCGCAACTGGTTGTCGATACGGCGCGATTCATGCCGTTCGGTCGCAATCACGCGCAAACCACCCAAGGCTTGCACTTGTTCGTGGTCTTTCGTCCACTGCGCCCGCAGTGCGTCAACCTGCGCTTGCTTGCTGGCGGCATCCAAAACGGCATCGGCTTCAATCGCTTCCACCATTTTGGAGATATTGCCACCCAGCACAATATCCGTTCCACGCCCTGCCATATTGGTGGCGATGGTGATCATTTTGGCGCGTCCCGCTTGGGCAATGATGTCGGCTTCCCGCGCATGTTGCTTGGCGTTCAACACTTGGTGGGGCAGGCGCTCTTTGTCCAGAAGCTGGGCGATGATTTCCGAATTTTCAATCGAAGTCGTACCCACCAGCACGGGTTGCCCGCGCTCGTAGCATTCCCGAATATCGGCAATGGCGGCAACGTATTTTTCTTGGGTCGTTTTGTAGATACGATCTTGCTGGTCGCTGCGCTTGCTGGGGCGATTCGGAGGAATCACCACGGTTTCAAGGCCGTAAATTTCTTGAAATTCGTAGGCTTCGGTATCCGCCGTTCCCGTCATCCCCGACAGCTTGGAGTACAAACGGAAATAATTTTGGAAGGTGATGGAAGCCATGGTCTGGTTTTCCGCCTGAATCTGCACACCTTCTTTGGCTTCCACGGCTTGATGCAGTCCATCGCCCCAACGCCGACCCGTCATCAAACGACCCGTGAATTCATCCACAATGATGATCTCACCTTGCTGCACCACATAGTGCTGGTCGCGGTGGTACAGGTTGTTCGCACGCAATGCCGCATACAAATGGTGCATGAGCGTGATATTGGCGGGGTCGTACAACGAAGCACCTTCAGGCAACAAACCCATTTCCGTGAAGATACGCTCGGCGCTTTCATGCCCTTGCTCGGTCAAGAAGACTTGATGGCTTTTCTCATCCACCGTAAAGTCTCCGGGTTTGGTCACGCCCAAACCTGTCACTGGATCGGCTTCGCCTTCCTGCCGCTGGAGTCGGGGCGCGACATTTTTCACCGCCATGTACAAGTCGGTCAAATCTTCGGCCTGACCGCTGATGATGAGCGGGGTGCGTGCTTCGTCAATCAAAATCGAATCCACCTCGTCCACAATCGCGTAATTCAGCGGACGCTGCACGCGGTCGGCGACTTCGTAGACCATGTTGTCACGCAAATAATCGAAACCGTATTCGTTATTTGTGCCGTAGGTAATATCAGCTTGGTACGCTGCCTGCTTTTCTTCCCGCGCCATGTGGGGCAAATTGATGCCCACCGAAAGACCGAGAAAGTTATAGAGACGACCCATCCATTGGGCATCGCGCGATGCCAGATAGTCGTTCACCGTCACGACGTGTACGCCTTTTCCGGTCAAGGCATTCAGGTAAATCGGCAAGGTGGAGGTCAAGGTTTTCCCTTCACCCGTACCCATTTCGGCGATTTTGCCGAAATGCAGTGCCATACCGCCCAGCATCTGCATATCAAAGTGCCGCATTTTCATCACGCGCTTCGATCCTTCACGCACCACGGCAAAGGCTTCGGGCAAGATGGCATCTAACGTCTCACCTTGACTAACGCGATTTTTGAATTCTTGCGTTTTAGCACGCAGTGCTTCGTCGCTTAATTGCTCCAGCGACGATTCAAGCGAATGGATGCGGGAAACGACGGAACGGTATTGTTTGAGTAAGCGGTCATTGCGACTGCCAAAAATTTTGGTAAGTATATTAAAAGCCATACTTCAATTATGCCTTGCATGAGACGTGCGGCTCTTTGTAGAAGCCGAGGCAGCCACGACATCGCGGCCTGCATTCAGGAATTTTTTGGGGTCTTGCGGAATACCGTTGACCAGCACTTCAAAATGCAGGTGTGCGCCGGTGGAACGTCCCGTATTGCCAACTTCGGCGATTTTTTGACCGCGTCTGATCAAATCCCCTTTTTTGACATGGAATTTAGACACATGGGCGTAGCGCGACACCAAATCATTACCATGATCAATATCCACGGTATTGCCGTATTCGGGCAGGTATTGCTGGGTCACCACAATACCACCGGCTGCGGCGTAAATATCGGTTCCGTGGGGGGAGGCAAAATCCAGCCCCGTATGCAAGGCAGAACGACCGCTAAAAGGGTCAATGCGCCAGCCAAACGATGATCCAACATGCGCGGTCGGAATCGGTGATTGGGTGGGGAACATCATTTTTTTGATTTTTTGTTCAAACAATTTGGATTCCAGCAACGCCATCCAATCGGCACTTTGATCGGCTTGCTTATCAAAATCGGCCAATGCGGTTTGAATATCCTGCATCGACAATTCGCGTTCCAATACACTGCGTCCACCTTGGTGGGGGGGGACTTTGATTTCAGCCGGATTCACGCCCGCCAAACCCGAAACCCGTTCGCCCAGTGATTCAAGTTGCAGCATCTTGGCTTGTACCTCGCCCAGCTTTTTGGCGAGAACCTCGATATTTTCCCGTAGAAACCGATTTTGCTCTTCCACCTCATCCCGTTTCACCAGTTGCACGACAGAACCCACCAGCGGCCAGCCTTCTTTTGCACCTTTGAGGAAGATCCAGTGGTAAACACCGATAGAGAAGAGTACGAGAAAAAACGAAGCTACTAACAACGACACGAGCAGGTTGATACCGCTGAGATGAATTGCACGGCTTTTGATAAGCCAAGCATCCGTGATAATCAATTGCATTCCAAAACCTCTTTTATCCTAGACTGTGAACCATTCCAAGCATTCATTCACGTTGATGGAGGCCACCCAAAGCGCCCCAACACTGGCTCATCTAGTGCGCACCGCGATGGATTCGGCGGCACGCCTTGAATCAATCAAGACACTGATACCTGCGCCGTTACGAACTACCGTCTTACCCGGCCCTATTGACAATTCAGGGTGGTGCTTAATCGTAACCAACAACGCGGCAGCCGCCAAACTGCGGCAACTGCTGCCTGTATTTTGCGCTCATTTACGCGCAAAAGGGTGGAATGTAACGGACATACGGCTAAAAATCCAGAAGCCGAGCTAAATTTATAGCGGATTCGACCCGATAAAACCGAAGGTAGAGGGAGAAAAGAGAGGGGGGGAGATGGGAGAAGAGAGAGAAATGGTGCCGATTATCGGATTCGAACTGATGACCTACCGCTTACAAGGCGGTTGCTCTACCAACTGAGCTAAATCGGCACGAGTCGAATTGTACAACAGCTTTCTACCGCTTTATCCCGCTTTATCATTCAGTATTCATTTTTTACATTCATTTTTGACTAGGAAATTTTCGATGAGCATTTACGACAAAGTCACCCAACTCGGCATTACCCTGCCTCCGGTTGCTATTCCCGCTGCTTCTTACGTGCCTTTTGTGCGCACGGGCAACTTGGTTTTTTTAAGCGGTCACATCGCGAAAAAAGACGGTAAACCGTGGGTAGGGCAACTCGGTAAAAACATGACCACCGAAGAAGGAAAAGCCGCCGCCCATGCCATCGCCATTGATTTATTGGGCACGCTGCACGCTGCGGTGGGTGATTTGAACCGCGTGAAACGTATCGTGAAACTGATGTCCTTGGTCAATTCCACCCCCGACTTCACCGAACACCATCTGGTGACCAATGGAGCCAGCGAACTCATCGGCCAGGTATTTGGTGAACAAGGCGCACACGCCCGTAGTGCTTTTGGCGTGGCACAAATCCCTTTGGGTGCGTGTGTAGAAATTGAGCTGATTGCTGAAATTGAGGACGCGGAGTAATTCCCCAGACAAACCCCATCATGGAAACTTTTTCTGAAGACCAAGCCCGTGCGCTGATGCACAAACTGCTCGCGGCCATGCACCACGCCAAAGGCTCTGACCTCTTTATTGCGGCGAATTTTCCGCCTAGTATGAAGGCCAACGGCAGTATGCAGCCGTTAATGAGCCAACGCTTAACCGCTGACCATACCCGCGCCCTTGCCAACGCCATGATGAATGAGCGTCAGCGTGCTGAGTTTGCCCAAGATTTGGAATGCAATTTCGCCATCAGCTTGCCCGGTATTTCGCGCTTTCGGATTAACATTTTTGTGCAGCAGCAATCACCCAGCATGGTGTGCCGTGCCATTGCGTCCGAGATTCCCAACTTTGAAAAGATGGGGCTGCCCGAAGTGCTGAAAGATGTCATCATGACCAAGCGCGGGCTATTCCTACTGGTGGGCGGTACGGGTTCGGGTAAATCGACCACACTCGCGGCCTTGATTGATTACCGCAATTCCACCTCGCCGGGGCATATCATCACGGTAGAAGACCCAGTGGAATACGTTCACCCTTCCAAAAAATCGCTGGTCAGCCACCGCGAAGTGGGGGTGGATACGCATTCGTGGCACAACGCCCTGAAAAATACCTTGCGGCAAGCGCCCGATGTGATTTTGATCGGCGAAATCCGCGACACTGAAACGATGGAACACGCCATTGCCTTCGCGGAAACGGGACACTTGTGCCTCGGTACGCTGCACGCCAATAGCGCGAATCAGGCGATTGACCGGATCATCAACTTCTTCCCTGAAGAGCGTCGCCACCAGTTATTGATGGATTTATCGTCCAATCTGCGTTCGATTGTGTCGCAGCGTTTGGTAAAAACCATTGATGGCAAAGGACGTAAAGCAGCGATTGAGATTTTGCTCAATTCTCCCGCCATTGCCGACCGCATCTTTAAGGGTGAGTTTGGCGAGATCAAAGGGCTGATGGAAAAATCCCGCACGCAAGGGATGTGTACCTTCGATATGGCGTTGTTTGATTTGTACGATGCAGGGCATATTTCGTTTGAAGAGGCGATTCGCAATGCCGATTCAGGTAACGAGCTGCGTTTGAACATCAAACTGAAAAGCAAACGTGGAATGCCCGCTTCGGCAGAAGAGGGTGGCATTGACCTATCGTTCGACAAAGGCCCCAGCCCCGAAGAAATCGAAGCCAAAAAACAAGCCGAAGCACAAGCCGAAGCCGAGAAGCAGCGTGAAATCGAACGCGCCAAGCTCCGCGAACAAATGGCGGCGCGGAAGAAGG
>CALMCD010000380.1 GCA_937863075.1 uncultured Rhodoferax sp.
TCGGGAATTGGTCGGTTTTGTCGATTTCGGCGGCACGGGGCGCGATTTCGGCTTGGGCAAAATCGCGCACGGCATCGCGCAGGGCATCAATATCTTCACCGAGTTGGAAGTTGAGTCCGGGTAAATTGTTCATTTTGTCTCCTGTAAAAGTTATAAACCTATGAATGCGCTTGGAATACGCTGGTTTTAATTTATCACATTAGTTGACGTATAGGTCAACGACTTTCACCGATTGACATAGGAAACTATGCTTCTTTCTTTTTGGTTTTTGCGAGCAATGCGCGTGCTTCCCGCTGGTGGATTTTGATTTCATTCAGGTTGGCGCGTACATCTTCTAATTGCGCTTCCAGTTGCCGACGATGGACTGCCAACACGTCCAGAAAACGGGTCAGCTGTGCGCCTGTATCGCGTGGGCTGTCGTACATGTCGATAATTTCCTTGGCCTCGGTCAAAGAAAGTCCCAATCGCTTGGCACGTAAAGTGAGCTTCAAGCGGGTGCGGTCGCGCAGGCTATAGACACGGCTACGCCCGCCTGTTCCACTGCGCTGCGGTTGCAACAAACCCAAATCTTCGTAAAAACGGATAGCACGGGTTGTCAAATCAAATTCACGGGCGAGATCGCTGATGCTGTAGGTTTGGCTCATAATAGGAAATTAAACTGCGCGTACTGGTGTATGAAGCGTAAGCGAATCTACAATGTTACGCATTATGACTATGGTGAATCCTAACCACATCGACCAAATTGCCAACCGCGTGGAACTTCTGCTCGTTCGCTATAACGATTTGCAGCAAGCCAATGCGTCGCTGACCGAACAGGTGCAAGCACTGACCCAAGAGCGAGACATTCTCAAGTCCCGTCTCTTTGCAGCACGCGCCCGTATTGATGCACTGTTGGCGCGGTTACCACAAGAATCGGCTTCCGCTTTGGCTTCGACAGAAACAACGCAACATGACGAAACAAATTGATTTCAAAATCATGGGGCAAACCTACGTGCTGGGTTGCCCTGACGATCAGGAAAAACGCCTGCGTGATACCGTAGCGCGTGTAGATGCCGCCATGTGCGATATCCGCGATGCCGGCAAAGTGCGTGGCAGTGAGCGCATCGCGGTGATGGCTGCGTTGAATTTAACCTTTGAATTCAACCAGCAAAAAGCCGCCGCTGAAAGCGCACAAGCCGATGTGGATAACGTGATTACATCGCTGCTAGCGCAGTTGGATCACGCATTGGCTTCTACCCGCCGCCAGCAATCGTAATTTCTCATTTTTCTCTTTTACAATCACCCCGTCTGCCAATTCCTGCTGGGCTTTATATTCCTTGAACCAATGCTTAAAAAGCGCGGGTTTGGAAAATCGCCGAACGAGCGTGATCGTCTCGCGTCAGATGAACCCAATGTTCGTGCTGACCTTACCCACCTGAACTCCGGTTCAGGATGCGGTTCAGTGGTGTGATTGGCAGACACCTTTCCTCTCCCGCGCCCTCTTCGCCATTTCGCCCTCTTTATTCCGTTCAATCCCATGCTTGATACCGTCCTTATTCTTGAATTGGCAGCGTTGGGTTTAACAGCGGGCTTTTTGGCAGGTTTGCTGGGTGTGGGGGGTGGCATGATGCTGGTTCCGTTTCTCACGTTCTTCTTATCCGCGCAGGGCATAGCATCTGATTTATCCGTGAAGATGGCGATTGCCACCGCGATGGCGACTATCGTTTTTACCTCGATTTCCAGCGTGCGGGCGCACCACCAGCACGGCGCAGTGCGTTGGGATATTGTGAAAGGCATCGCCCCCGGAATTGTGGTGGGTGGATTCATTACCAGTTTGGGCATTTTTGCGCTGCTCAAAGGCACGGCATTGGCGATTGTGTTTGCGCTATTTGTAGGTTTTTCTGCCACGCAAATGTTTCTGGACAAAAAACCCAAGCCCAGTCGCCAAATGCCCGGCACTGCTGGACAAATTGCGGCTGGTAGCGTGATTGGCTGCGTTTCGGGCTTGGTGGGTGCGGGTGGCGGCTTTATCAGCGTGCCGTTTATGGTGGCGCACAATGTGCCGATGCGCAACGCCGTAGCCACCAGCGCCGCGCTGGGTTTGCCGATTGCGATTGCCAACACCATCGGCTACCTCATCGGCGGCTACGTGTGGTTTGCGGGTTTGCTGGTGATTGCGTGCTGTAGCGTGCTTACCGCCCCGCTCGGAGCCAAAGCCGCCCACAGCCTGCCCGTTGCCAAACTCAAAAAAGTTTTCGCCCTCACGCTCTACGTGCTGGCGGCTTATATGCTGTGGAAGGGATTGGCGGGTTAAATCGCCGATTTCGCTTCTTTACAGTCCGGTTTTATACCCCATCGTCTGCGGCAACCACAGCACGATTTGTGGGAAAAATGTCATCGCCAGCAGCAGTGCCAGCAGCATCACCAAAAAGAGCCAGCCTTCTTTTATCATTTCTCCGATGGGGATTCCGGTGAGCGCTTTGGTGACGAATAACAGCATTCCAAACGGCGGGTGAATCAACCCAATCATCATATTCAGCACAACCAGCACGCCAAAATGCACCAAATCCACGCCCAGCAATTGGGCAGACGGTAGCAGCATTGGCACAAAAACCAACAGTAGCACGGACACATCCAAAAAGCAGCCCAACACCAAGAACATGGCGTTCACCAGCAGCAAGAATCCGATGCGCGAAAGCTGCATCCCTTCCACCCACTGCGCCATCGCTTGCGGCACACCTTCGGCGGTGAAGGCGTAATTCAGCATCAGCGAACCCGCCAAAATAATCGTAATCACCGCACTGCCCCGCGCGGACTCCAGCACCACGCCCCAGAATGCCCGCCACGTTAACGCCCGATACACCACTGCTGCTAAAATGAGAGCATGGAATGCAGCAACGGCGGCGGCTTCGGTGGGGGTGAATGCTCCAGAGTAGATTCCACCCAGCAGCACAATCGGCATCGAAAGCGGCAACGCACCGCGAAACAAAATACCCTTCCATTGCGATG
>CALMCD010000381.1 GCA_937863075.1 uncultured Rhodoferax sp.
GCTGACCTCTTGCATGCCATGCAAGCGCTCTCCCAGCTGAGCTATACCCCCTAAAACCTACAGTATCAATCAGTGAACTACTGAAGCCTCAATTATAGAGCAAGTTTTTATGCCTTGGCAAGTTTTTGCAAAACTTTTTCACGGGGCAGTAATTCCAACACCGCATCCAGCGAAGGCGTTTGCGCCGTTCCCACCACCAACACCCGCACGGGCATCGCCAATTGCGGCATCTTCAGCTTGTATTGTGCCAACACTTCTTTAATAGCCGCGTTGATGCTGGCCTTGTTCCATTCGCATTGCGCCAGCTTCTCGGTCAAGGTTTGCAAAGCCGGTTTCACGGCTTCGGTAACGTGCTGGGCGAGGACTTGCTCGCTGGGCTGCACATCGTTATAAAAACGCGCCACCCAATCCGCCAATGCAACCAAGGTATCACAACGGTCTTTGAGCAAATCGCACAACGCGGGCAAGCGTTCATCGGCGGTGATGCCCAGCGCGGTCAGATGTTGCGGCAAACATTCCGCCAACGCTGTACCCGCCATCGCCTTCATGTGCTGGGCGTTCACCCAACGCAGTTTGGCTTCGTCGAATTGCGCGGCACTGCGCCCAAGGTGATCCAAATTGAACCATCCCAAGAATTGTTCACGGCTAAAAATTTCGTCATCGCCGTGACTCCAACCCAAGCGGGCGAGGTAATTCACCACCGCATCGGGCAAATAACCTTCGGTGGCAAACTGGGTGACGGGTTTTGCGCCGTTGCGTTTGCTCATTTTTTCGCCCTGCTCGTTCAACACGGTGGGCAAATGGGCGTAGATGGGCGGCTCTTTGCCCAATGCTTGGAAGATGTTGATTTGGCGCGGCGTGTTGTTCACATGGTCGTCCCCGCGAATAACGTGGGTGATTTGCATATCCATATCGTCCACCACCACGCAGAAGTTGTACGTGGGCGTACCGTCGGGGCGGGCGATGACCAAATCATCCAATTCGTCATTGCTAACTTCGATACGACCTTTCACCTTATCGTCCCACGCCACGATGCCACCTTGCGGGTTTTTGAAACGCAACACAGGTTTCACGCCTTCGGGGATGGGCGGCAGGGTTTTGCCGGCTTCGGGTCGCCATGTGCCATCGTAACGGGGCTTTTCTTTGTTCGCCATTTGACGCTCGCGCAGGGCATCCAGCTCGGCAACGCTCATATAGCAAGGGTAAACCAAACCCGCAGCGACCATTTGCGCTAGCACTTCTTTATAGCGTTCCATGCGCTGCATTTGGTAGAACGGGCCTTCGTCATGGTTCAAACCGAGCCACTGCATACCTTCCAAAATAACATCGACGGCGGCTTGGCTGGAGCGCTCCAAATCCGTATCTTCAATCCGCAAAATAAACGCGCCGCCCGTAGAGCGTGCAAACGCCCAAGGATAAAGCGCCGAACGGATATTGCCCAAGTGGATAAAACCTGTGGGGGAGGGGGCAAAGCGGGTGCGGGTGGTTGTGGTCATATACTCTCTATATACTTTCTCTATCAAATCCGACAACATTGCGATTTCGTTTACTAAACTCAATACCTATTAAATGTATTGGTTCATTACGGGATTTATACTTATCGGCATAATTTCTATCTTTAATCTGCTGCAAAGCAGCATTGGATGATCCATTTTTACCAATGCTATTTTTATTTTTATTCACCTTGAATTCAAAAATGTACACATTGCCATTGAATAAAACCGTCATATCAATGCGCCCGTGGTTGGTTACGTCTTCCAACACAATATCCAAGCCCAAGGCGGCGAAGTGGCTATAGAAGATGCTCGCATAATAACCTTCGTATTCATCAATCGGGTTATTGCGATACCAATCGTTGGGGATGCTAGCAAATAAGGAATGAAACAATTGCTCCAATTTGGCAAAATCATTGGCTTGCAAGGTTTCAATCAATGCAATACGCTGCGGAAAACCAACTGCTTCCGAAATGCCCAGTGCGGGCAATAGGGCGGCATTGAGGCTACTTTCTACCTCTTTATTGGGGTAGGTAAGCGTGTAAACCCATTGTCCAATAATAACTTGCCTTCGATTTTGTATGGTGAGGTAACCCGCCTGAAATAATAAAGCTTCAGAAGGGATGTTATCAACATCAAAGGTGGACAATAAAACTTCGGATGCAATAATTTTATTTAAATTTGGCGTAAACTGCTGACGCTTTCTTAAAATTTCTACTAAAAAAGTAGGTGTTCCTGTTTCAAACCAATAATTAGAAAAATATCTTTTATCAAAGAGCAGCAACAAATCAAACGGGTTATAAACACTTTCCCCCAACCAGTTGTAACCATTATACCAATCCCGAATCTGCTCCCGATTCAAACCATGCAATTCAGGTAAAAACACCGTATCCACATCGTTATTGGTATAACCACAAACACTACTGTATCGTTCATCAAGAGTAATATCCTTTAGGTTATTCAATCCAGAAAATAGACTGACTTTGCTAAATTTAGATACACCCGTAATAAAAACAAATTGCAAATGTGCATCCATTCCTTTTAATACGGAATAGAGATTTTTTAAGCCTTCGCGCATTTCAATGGCAATGGGGCTATCGGTGATATTATCTAAAATCGGTTTATCGTATTCATCCACCAAAACAACCACACGCTGTCCGGTTTTAGCATGCAGTTCCCGAATCATTTGGCTTAAATGTCCGGCATGGCTTTCGTGCGAACATTGAATGCCAAGGCGTTGCTCGTTATCTTGTAGGATTTCGTGGATACGTTGGTGGAGTTCTCCTTTGGTTTTAAGAACCCCTTCCCCGAAGCTAATCGCAATAACCGGATGTTTCTTACTCCAGTCCCAACGATTTTCCGCTTGCAGCCCTTCAAAGAGTGCTTGATTGCCTTCAAATAACTCTTTCAAAGTATCCAAAAAAAGACTTTTACCGAATCGGCGTGGACGGCTTAAAAAATAGTATTTACTATCTTTTGCCAAATCCACAGCAAATCCGGTTTTATCAGCGTAATAATAATCACCTTCTCGAATCAACGAAAATGTTTGAATACCGAGGGGTATTTTTTTACGCAGTAATGTCATTTCAATCCACGCAATAAATCATTCTTAATATCATCCAAATGTTCCAGCCCCACGCTCATGCGGATTAAACCTTGGCTGATACCTGCGGCTTGGCGCTGCGCCTCGGTCATGCGTCCGTGGGACGTGCTGGCAGGGTGTGCCAACAGCGTTTTGGTATCGCCCAAATTGGTACACAGCGACAGCACTTGCAGCGAATCCAGCACATGAAACGCCTTGGCGCGGGCTTGTTCGGGGTTGTCGGAACGCACGGAAAAGGATAACACCGCGCCGCCCAGCCCATTTTGCTGCGCCATAGCCAAGATGTGCTGTGGATGGTTTTCCAGCCCCGGGTAATACACCCGCTCCACCATAGTCTGCTCCTGTAACCATAGCGCGATATGCAGAGCCTGTGCGCTTTGCGCCTGCATTCGGATATTTAATGTCTCCAATCCCTTCAGCACCACCCACGCATTAAACGGTGCAAGCGTCATGCCGCCGCTTTTCAAAACGGGGAGGAATTTTTCGGTGACCAGCTCCTCGCTCGCACACAAAGCACCTGCCATGACGCGCCCTTGTCCATCCAAAAACTTGGTTCCCGAGTGCATCACAATATCCGCGCCCAGCGTAATCGGGCGTTGCAGCGCTGGCGTGGCAAAGCAGTTATCCACGGCAAACAATGCGCCTGCCCGATGCGCCAAATCCGCTAGTGCGGCGATGTCGCATACCTCGGTTAACGGGTTGGTCGGCGTTTCGGCGAACAGCAATTTCGTGTTGGGGCGGATCGCGGCTTTCCATTCGTCGATATCGGTTTGCGATACGAAGGTGGATTGCACGCCAAACTTCGCCAAGTCCGAGCCGATGAGCTTGATGGTCGATCCAAACATCGAGCGTGAACACACCACATGGTCGCCGGATTGCAGCAAGCCCATGCACATCATCAAAATCGCCGACATGCCCGATGCGGTGGAAATCGCCGACTCTGCGCCTTCCATTTTCGCCAACCGCTGCTCGAAGCTGGCAACGGTGGGATTGCCGTAGCGCCCGTAGGTGAAACCGTCTTCATCGCCTGCAAAACGGGCTGCTGAGGCCGCCGCCGTCGGTTGCACGTAGCCGCTGGTGAGGTACAGTGCCTCCGAGTTTTCACCGTAAGGGCTGCGGGCAACGGCCTCACGTACCGCGACGGTATCAGGGTGCAGAGGGGGTGGATACATTTAGACCTCTTCTTCCGTCACCTTGACACGCTCCGCATTCAGGCGGGAAATATCTTCAAGATTGATATCGCCAGTCACGTACACGCCGTCGAAACAAGAAGCTTCTAACCCTGCAATGGATGGGTTCAAATCGTAGACGGCTTTCTTCATTCCCTCTACATCTTGGTAAATCAATTCATCGCAGCCGATGATTTGGCGAATTTCTTCAATCGTGCGGTTGTGCGCGACCAATTCGCTGGAAGTGGGCATATCAATGCCATAGACGTTGGGATAACGCACGGGTGGCGCGGCACTCGCCATGTACACCTTGTTGGCTCCGGCATCGCGTGCCATTTGAACGATTTCTTTCGAGGTCGTTCCGCGCACGATGGAGTCATCCACCAGCAACACATTGCGCCCTTTGAATTCGCTGGCGATGACGTTGAGCTTTTGCCGTACCGATTTCTTCCGTACCGCTTGCCCGGGCATGATGAAGGTGCGTCCCACATAGCGGTTCTTCACAAACCCTTCTCGGTACGCCAATCCCAGCAGTTGCGCCAGTTGTGCGGCACTGGGGCGGCTGGATT
>CALMCD010000382.1 GCA_937863075.1 uncultured Rhodoferax sp.
GTTCGTACAAGCTGCGAGCGGTATCCACTTGCCCCAAACGGCTTTCCAAATCGCCCAACGCCTTCAGCGTATTGGCTTGCCCCAATCCAGCTTGTTCGCTCTGGTACAGTTTTAATGCCTGTTCGTACAAGCTGCGAGCGGTATCCACTTGCCCCAAACGGCTTTCCAAATCGCCTAATCTCTGTTTAACCGATGCTTGGGCAATCTGGTGTTTATCGAGAAATCGCAATAAATCGCGTGCCAATAGCGGTTGGAATTGATACACATTGATGAGGTGTGAATGGGTCCCCGATAGCCATTCAATATCCTGTCCCTTGATCCCGATTTCGTGCCGCATTGTTTGTGCAACAGCATCAAAATGCTGGACGACCCATGCACGCGCTGCAAGCATTTCGGGCGTGGATGCGATGGAATCTACGGCTTCAAGGCGTGCATCCAACACGGTACGGGCTAGGGGACGGCATTGTGTCCATGCAAAGCCAGCTTCTTCCTTTTGAGATGCTTCCAGCGCGTAGCGTGCCAAAGGAGGCAACATCTGCCAAAATTCGCCGCGCTGTGTCAGCACATGGTGACGTACTAATAGTTGGCGAGCGGCAATGTCCCAGTCCCCCAGTTGTTCAAATTGCTGCAAAATTTCATGCGGCACGCCACTGGGAAAAAGCGCCGATAACATCCACAATTCTAATGATCCCGCCGTTTGTCCCAACACCTGTGCTGTTAAACGCAAACTGGTATTCAGGTTGCCAAGTCGGGACTCGTCGCCCACATCGGCAGCAACCTGCGTACCTATAGAACGCCAGCGATCCACCAACTCACCAAAAGCATAACAATCACCCAAACGCGCCGTAATGGTGACGCTAAGGGCATGAGCGCCTAAATCGTGCAACACAAAATCACGTAACGCGGCATCATCGGGCAATACTTGCCCCGCCCATGTATCACGAAACAAGGCAAGTGCTGCTACGTCGGGCAACACGCCCAAGGAAAGCGATTTACGAAAAATGCTCGAAGAATCCAAACGCGAACTCACCAGCAGCCGCACGCCGGATGTTTCTTTCAGATTTCGCAAAAATTGTTGCCCGTCAGCACATTCAGCAACGCTTTCCAGATTATCCAAGTAATACAACGCAGGTGGCAAAACGGCAAGCAGTTGCTCTGATGATTCAATTTGCGTTGCCCCTATCGCAGCAGCAAGGTTGGTAATCAAATTTGCCACGCTACCTCGGTCGGGAATAGTGACGTAATACGCTACTGCATTCGGTTCTTCTTTCAGCCATTTTTTAAGCGCGGCTTTGCAAAGTTCGGTTTTACCGATACCGCCCGTTCCGGTAATTGCTTGGGTGCTGGGTGCAGCATCTCCGCCCTGCAAAAATGCCACCACTTGCGCAATTTCTGTATCACGCCCATAGACTTTGCTTTCACGGGGTTGTAGCCGCGTGTCGTTGGGTTGCAGGGATTTTCCTTTTAGTGTGGGGGGCGGTGTAGCGGGGGGTGTTGGTGGTGCAGGCGTGCTGGGGGAAGGGGTGGTTGATACGTCACGAATGAATTTGAGCATCGTTTCATATAAGACGGTATCACGGTTCCGAGGTTTTGCAATGCTGAAGTGATCTTCAGGACAAGGAACAACCAACACCTTATGCAATCCGGGGTCTGCACTGTCAGGCTCTACCAC
>CALMCD010000383.1 GCA_937863075.1 uncultured Rhodoferax sp.
AATCTCTTAGGTGGGGATGAACTTCGTCGCGGAGCCAAGAATTCGCTGCGAAGCCTTCTATTGTAAGGGATTTACGTAATTTCTGGAATAGGGCGGATAGCGTGACCGCCGTCGGGATGGCATTCCAGTAGAAATTGCATCATCTCGGTTGCATCCCGTTGGAGGTAAAAGCGAACCATTTTTTCGTTAAACGCTTGCGCTTGTGCAGCAGGAATACTAATCGCATCAATTCCTGCGCCCATCAAAATACCGTTCATCATGAAACGGGATGTGCGTTTATTGCCGTCAAAAAAGAATTGTTGCAAAGCGCCAAATAAGAAAAATGCAGCTGCTTGTTCAAACGGTTGATTCACTTCTTCTTGCAACACCTGTATGCCTTGAGAAAAAACACGGTTTAACTCCGGCGCACCTGCACATGTTGGCAGCGGGGTATAGCGCCCTTGCTCCCCCAGACTGACATCGGGGGTATAGCGGGTTTCTTCACCCTCTCCGCGAAAATGCCCCCATTCCAGTGCCTCATGGCGTGCTACCAGTGCGTGCAAATCGGTAAAGGTAGTTTTATCCAAGACAAATTTTCCCGCTTTGACCAATGCCAATAATCGCCTTGAGCTAATCGCTAAATTCAAAACTTGCTCTTGGTCAGAGAGCTTGCGCCCACCCACGGTGATGCCATCTAGTAAGGTTTTTACTTCGGGAAACGTGAATGGATTGCCTTCGAGCACGCTTGCATCCCACACAAATTCGGGCAACATTCGGTGAAACCGAAATGCAACCCGTTCCCGAGCATGGGTGGGTAATTGGATAGATGCTAGGCTAGCCCTATCCCATTGAAAGCCTAGATAGTTGAAAAGATTCATGGTACGGAATGATACGGGAATTTGAGATAAATCGGCTGCTAACGCTTTCCAGCCTTGCATAGGAAGCTACCAAAAACATAGCAAATTTAATGCAGTAGTATTTGATGTAATACACCAAAGCGCTGCGCTAAATGTGCCAAGCGTTTATCTTCTGTCCACAATTGGGTGGATGGTGTAATGAGGGTGGATGCGAGCAACGCCATATCGACCAATCCACAGCCTAAACCGTAGAGTTTTTCACGTTCAATGAAATCCATTACCTCGGGCAGACTCGCTTGTGTGGCGGATTGGAGTAATCCAATATCGGCTAAAGTACGAGCGCGTGGGGCGGGTGGTGTGCCGCAA
>CALMCD010000384.1 GCA_937863075.1 uncultured Rhodoferax sp.
ACACCTTGCGCCAAGCCCCCGATGTGATTTTGATGGGCGAAATCCGCGACCGCGAGACGATGGAACACGCGGTAGCCTTTGCCGAAACGGGGCATATGTGCTTTGCCACGCTGCACGCTAATAGCGCGAATCAGGCGCTGGATCGGATCATCAACTTCTTCCCCGAAGAGCGGCGGGCGCAGTTGCTGATGGATTTATCCCTGAATTTGAAAGCACTGGTTTCGCAGCGACTGATTCCCAAACAAGACGGCAAAGGGCGCACGGCGGCAGTCGAAATTATGATTAACTCACCATTGATTGCCGATTTAATCTTCAAAGGCGAAGTGGCGGAGATTAAAGAAATCATGAAGAAAAGCCGCCAAGCCGGTATGCAAACCTTCGACCAAGCACTGTTTGATTTGTTTGAATCCAGCACCATCTCGTTTGAAGACGCGCTGCGCAATGCCGATTCGATGAACGATTTGCGCCTCCAAATCAAGCTCAACAGCCAACGCGCCCGTTCTACCGATTTGAGCGCGGGTACGGAAAATTTTGCGATTGTTTAAGGTTTAAGGTTATTTCCCCATGAAAGTTGCTTTTTTAGGTCTGGGTACGATGGGCTACCCGATGGCAGGGCATCTTGCCAAAGCAGGGCATTCGGTGACGGTTTACAACCGCAACGCGGCTAAATCCATAGCGTGGTGTGCAGAGTACACGGGATTGAGCGTGAAATCGGCTAATTTGCCGTGGAAAGCCGCACACGATGCCGACATCGTTTTTTGCTGCGTGGGCAACGATAACGATGTGCGCAGCGTAACCATCGGCGAACACGGTGCTTTTCAGGGCATGAAAGCGGGTGCGATTTTTGTCGATCACACCACCACCTCGGCGATTGTGGCGCGGGAATTGGCGGCGGTAGCTGTCGAAAAAGGTTTTCAATTTATTGATGCACCCGTTTCCGGCGGGCAAGCGGGGGCGCAAAACGGCGCTTTAACCGTGATGTGTGGTGGTGACGAAACGGCGTTCAACACCATGCAGCCCGTGGCGATGGCATTTTCGCGTGCCGTGACGCGCATGGGTGAGAGCGGCGCGGGGCAACTTACCAAAATGGTGAACCAAATTTGCATCGCGGGTTTGCTGCAAGGTTTGAGCGAGGCGGTGGCGTTCGGACAAAAAGCGGGCTTGGATATGAATCAGGTGCTGGACGTGATTGGCAAGGGTGCGGCGCAGAGCTGGCAACTCGACAATCGCGGTAAAACGATGGCGGCTGACCAATTCAATTTCGGTTTTGCCGTGGATTGGATGCGCAAAGATTTGGGGCTGGTACTGGGCGAAGCACAACGCAACGGCGCTCGTTTACCCGTCACGGCGTTGGTCGATCAGTTTTATGCCGATGTGCAGGCAATGGGCGGTGGACGCTTGGATACGTCCAGCCTGATTAAGCGGTTGAATTAACGGGTTCGCATCAATTCTTCAGCGGTCACGATTTCCAAAACCCGCACCACTTTCACGACCCCTTGCGTGGTTGCTGCCACTTCGGTGGCGATCATCGCTTCTTGGGCGGTGACGCGACCCATCAAGTAGACCACGCCACGCTCGGTGATCACCTTGAAGGCGTTGGAAGCCAAATCGCGCGTTTGCAGCAATCCGCTTTTCACCCGCGCGGTCGTCATGCTGTCGGCTGAACGCTGCGAAAAGTTGGTAACGCTCATGATTCCCAATTCATTGATCACGCTTTTGACTTCATCTACGCCCAACGTCAATTTTTGTGCCGAATCAGCGGCTTGGGCGGAGGGTACTTCACCCGTCAGTAACACTTTGCTGTTATAGCTGTTGATGTTGATGTGGGAGGCATCCCCCAGCGCATCGCTTAAAACCCGTCCGGCTTTGTATTCGATGACCTGATCGTCCAAAACCATCCGGCTGGTACGACGGTCGGAGGCTACTACCGCTACCCCTCCCGCTGCTGCACCGCCAATGACCAGCGGCACGCAGCCACTCATCAGCACTTGACTGCCTGCAACCAGCGCCAGCAGCCCCACCGTGCGCCGGATGAAGGGAATGCGTCCCGATGGATGGTTCATGTTATTTCTCCTGTTCACCCAGCAATTGAACATCAACGGCATCGCACAGGCAATGCAGCACCAGCAGATGTACTTCTTGAATCCGCGCCGTGCGTTCGTGCGGCACGCAGATGTGAATATCCGTATCCTTGAGCGCCTGATTCATTTTGCCACCGCCACGTCCGCTCAAACCAATCACGACCATTTCGCGCTGGTGGGCGGCTTCAATCGCGGCCAACACATTCGGCGAATTGCCGCTGGTGGAAATGGCAATCAGCACATCCCCGGGCGCACCCAAGGCACGCACTTGGCGCGAGAAAATGTGGTCAAACCCGTAATCGTTGCCCACAGCGGTGAGGATGGATGTATCGGTGGTGAGGGCGATGGCGCAGAGTTCAGGGCGTTCGCGTTCAAAGCGCCCGACAAATTCGGCGGAAAAATGCTGTGCATCCGCTGCCGATCCGCCGTTGCCACACGCCAACACCTTGCCAGCACTGGTGACACACGTCATCAACGCCTGCACCGCCGCCGTGATAGGGGCTGTCAACACCTGCGCGGCCTGGTATTTCAGGTCGGCGCTCTCAATAAAATGGTTTTGAATTCGTTGTTCCAACATAGGGCGGATGATATACC
>CALMCD010000385.1 GCA_937863075.1 uncultured Rhodoferax sp.
GGTAGAGCGCCGGACTGTTAATCCGTAGGTCCCTGGTTCGAGCCCAGGTTGAGGAGCCAATTATTTTGCAGTTTCCTTCACGTATCCACGCTGAATTCTGGAAATTCACAGGGTTGCTAATCGCAGCAATTCTGATTCACTCCCTTGATTACTGGAATAGACCCCATTCGATAGCCCCTCCGCAGGGCAAATGGTCTGCTCCTGCATTATCTACATCCCCCCGACCCATTCACTGGAAACTGGAAGCACAAGGTGCAGTCCCGATGCCCGATGGGATGCCCGTTGCCCATGCTAGCAATTTACTGGTGATGCCTGCCAACCATCCGGCAGCCGTGACGATGTTTTGGTTTTCCGGTGAACGCGAAAGTGCGCCCAATGTGGAAATCGCGGCCTCCCAATACCAGCGTTCGACCCAACAATGGACACCCGCACGGCTGGTGGTCAATCGTTTTGCCATAGGTTCTCAACTGGGGTGGGGTATTCGGCGGTTGGGGAATCCCGTTCCTTGGTTGGACTCGCAGGGACGCATTCACCTTTTTATTGTCGCCACGGGTGCAGGGGGTTGGGCGGCCTCGCGTATTTTGCATTTGCGCCAAACCGATCCCGCCAATGTGCTGGATTCGTTCCAGTTTGAACCCGTCAGGGTGCTGCCGTTATCGTGGTTTTGGAATACCAGTTTTTTGGTACGTAACACGCCGCTGCCGCTAGAAGATGGCGGCATGATGTTGCCCGTACACTTTGAATTAGGCATCAAATACCCCGTCGCACTGCGCTTCGATGCCGAAGGAAACTTCAGCGGCATGGTACGGATTTCACAGCGCAAGTATTTGCTGCAACCCAGCTTTGTAATGCGTTCAACGACCGAATGGCTTGCGTTGATGCGCCACAGCTACCACGGAAAAATTGCCGTTTCCCGTACCACCGATGCCGGCCTCCATTGGGAAGATATACCGAGCTTGCCACTGAATAACCCCGATGCCGCCGTTGCCGGATTGGGTTTAACGTCGAATAACATGCTGCTCTTGCACAATTCGTCGATTGGTTCGCGCAGGGTTCTCGACTGGAGTGCATCCACCCAAGGCGAAGATTGGCAACGGGTTCACAACCTCGCCCACGGAGAAAAAGGGAACGAATTTTCCTACCCCGCACTGGCTTGGCATGATGCCGACCAACGGCTATGGGTTAGTTTCACCATGAACCGCCAACATATCGCATGGCAACGCTTTTCTCCATGATGAACGCACCGCTCCCTATTCCTTCGGCCACGCTTTCGCTGTGGTATTTGTACCTTGGTTGGGGCGTGATTTTTGCGTCCTTGGCATGGATTACAACGCGCAAAAGTCCTGCGCCCATCGCTGTAGCCCTGTGGGTGGGTTTACCGTTGATCTTTTCAGTACCAGAATACTCGCCGGCCTACTGGCTGGGATTGGCATTCCAATCCCCCAGCTTGGTGAGCGTGGCGTTATGCACTTGCCTTATCGCACCCTGCCGCTTTGCCCCACGTCAACCGCTGGTGCTGGCAACAATCGCCAGTGGAATTGGCTGGATTTTGCTGCTGGATAGTTTTGCCGTATGGCCGATAGAAATTTACACCCTCGGTTTTCAAGCGGGTATTGCGGGGGGAATCGTGCTGCTGGCCTTGCTGATTTCACTAGAACCCGCCACGATCATGCTGGCATCGGGATTGGTGCTGTATGTCGTACTGCGGCTTCCTACCGGCAATGTATGGGATGCCGTGCTAGACCCCTTACTCTGGTTGTGGAGCCAGTGGTACGTTATCAAAACGGTTGCAATACGCATGAAATATGCACGCAAAGCTATCCAATAAATAGCAATAACGTGCATTTCAATGGCGTATCCCGACTACTGCTGCCGCCGAATGTAAGCGTCTAGGGTACGCAATACATTGTCCGATTTATTCATTTCGCGTGACAACGCTTGTGCCGCTTCAATCTCTTTGTTGGACATGGTTTGCGCCAGCGAAGTGCGGTTTTTGATCACCAATTCGTTATCGGTCGTCTCGCCAATGCCGGCTAAATTGAACAAGGCATAGGCGACGACATGCAGCTCCGGCACTCCGTGGCCTTCGGCGTACATCACACCCAAATCATTCAACGCACCGGAATGCCCTTGATCAATCGCTAGTCGGTAGTATTTTTGCGCTTGCTGGTAATCTTGGGGAACGCCTTGCCCTGCTGCGTACATAGAACCGATACGGTCTTGCGCTCCCGCATGTCCTTGCTTGGCCGCCATTTGATACCATTTAGCGGCTTCACGGTTATCTTGATCGACTCCCTGACCGCGTGCAAACATATAACCCAAAGCAAATTGGGCTTCGACCAAACCTTTTTTAGCCGCTTGTTGATACCAGCGCACCGCCATTTCAGGGTCTTGCGCCACACCGCGACCTTTGGCGTAGAGCGTTGCCAGATTATTTTGGGCGCTGGCGTGTCCTTTCTCGGATGCAAGGCGATACCACTTCACTGCCTCTTTGTAGTCCAAGGGTACGCCGTTGCCATTGCCATAGGCCATCCCTAAATTCGCCTGCGCATCGGCTAATCCTTGTTT
>CALMCD010000386.1 GCA_937863075.1 uncultured Rhodoferax sp.
CGTACAGTCGTGATGATAGCAGTTTTTACATCATTATGCCGATGCAGCCGAAGTAGTGAACGCACAGGAATATGATTATGCGCCCAATGGAAAGCATTAAATTTATATCATTGTTTGCTGGCGTCGGCGGGTTCGATCTGGCGTTTGAGCGGTCTGGCATGGAGTGTGTTGCGCAGGTCGAGATTGACCCATCTTGCCGCGCTGTGCTTAGCGAACACTTCCCCAGCGTTCCTCGCTTTGACGACATACGGACGGTTGGGGCGCATAACTTGCCGGCGTGCGACATTGTCTGTGGGGGATTTCCTTGTCAAGGGTTGTCGGTTGCAGGTAAGCGCAAGGGGCTGGCGGATGATCGGTCTGGTCTATTCTGGGAAATGCTGAGGGTGATCTATGAAACACGTCCAGAAATTGTTGTCTGGGAGAATGTTCCCGGACTTTTATCAACCTGCTCCTGTAGTAAGTGCGGACGATGCTGTACCGAATGTGGCGCCGTCGCTGGTGGAGATGACGAATCGTGTTCCGTTTGCGGAGGTACTAAATTCAGCGGACGAGTTCTACAAAACCATCGCGGCGCAGACTTCTACGCGATCATTTCCGCGTTTGACCGGGTCGGGTTTGATGGTGCGTGGCGCATATTGGATGCTCAATATTTCGGAGTACCCCAACGAAGACGACGGCTATTTGGCGTCTTCGTTAGCCGAGATTTTGGAAACAGCCGAGGATTGGTTGGCGCGCCATCCTGGGAAGAACTTATCGGACTGGGAGAGTTATATTCAGACCTTCTACTTGAGTCGGACGGCGTGCGCAGGGATACTGCGAAGGGCAGAGGCAAGGGGCAAGGAGATAAAGGGGGCGCTACGGAAGGCATTGGAATCGGTGGCGATGTCGCAGGAGCCTGGACCGTAGGATCTGCCCATACTGATGAAAATAGTGCCTGGGGCAACCAACTCGTCGCCGACACACTGACCTCGAATTACGCTTCAAATGGTGGGCGCTCTGGAGGAAATGACACGGCGCCCGTGCGCAATGTGGTCATTGAGGAGATCGACACTATCGCATTTGATGGGCGCAACCTGGACACCCATGAGGTTTCGCCAACACTTCAGGCGAAAGCAGAAGGTGGACATTCGCTAAATTACACACCGATGGTGGTAGATCGCCAGCTTGCCGCGCCACGAGTGGCGCGGCAAGCAAAAGGGGCATTCACGGACCCGGTCAACGACAACATCATCTCGTTTGAGGCGCGTGTAGCCCGCAACGGTCGTGGGAAGCCATCCGAGATTGTAAATGCTCTGCGCTCAGAAGCACATGGGTACAGTGGCACGGGTGATTCGATGCCGCTTGTGGCATTCTCGTCCAAGGATAGTGGAGCGGACGCCGCCGAAGATATCGCCCCCACGTTGCGAGCGCAAAATTTCGACAAAAGCCACATCAATGGCGGCGGGCAAGTTGCGATCGCTATTTCCGATTCAGTAGATTGCATCAAAGGTGCTGCCGTCGGCAGGAAGCCAGAGGCGGGTCCACAATATGGCGAGATTATTGAGAATCAGAGTTATACGCTTAATACGACGGAAGTTCATGCCGTGCGCGCACTTCACCACGCGGTTCGTCGCCTCACGCCAACGGAATGCGCCCGGTTGCAGGGATTCCCCGACGACTGGAATAAATCGCAATCGAATAGCGTGCGCTATCGGCAGTTCGGCAATGCCGTAGCAGAGCCAGTGGTTAGGTGGATTTCTAGGAAACTAGTTACGTTCTTGAGGAAGGGGGATTCATGTTAATCAAACTGCTTGACTATCTAATCGACAATCTTATCACCCTACGCGACCGCATGGAGACACGATGATTGCCGACCAGATCGCCCATGTATCGATGCTAGAAAGCTCCATCCCCGTCCGGCTGCGCGCCTACGACCACAACGGGCAACCGTCCATTGTGGCAACGCCTGCGGGCACTAATGGACACTTGCTCAATCGTCGGGCGAGCTGGATAGCGACACACGCGGCAAGCATGGGCA
>CALMCD010000387.1 GCA_937863075.1 uncultured Rhodoferax sp.
CCGGCTCACACGGTGCAGTAATAGATGCCAAAGAGATTCGCCGCATCCGTCCAATGTTGCTCACAGGTGAAGCCAGCCGCCGTTGCCAGCGTGACAAATTCTTGGGGGTGGTATTTGTAGGAATTTTCGGTGTGGATGCGTTCACCTTGCGCAAATTGGAAGGTTTTGCCCGCCACCTGCACGCTTTGGTTTTTCAGGCTGGTGAGGTGCATTTCAATCCGCCCCATTGCCTCGTTGTAATGGGCGTAATGCGCAAATTGATCGAGATCGAACGTGCCTTGCAACTCGTTATTGATGCGTACCAGCAAATTCAGATTGAACGCGGCGGTCATGCCTGCGGGGTCGTTGTACGCAGTTTCTAAGACGGCTTTGTCTTTTTTGCGATCCACACCAATCAGCAAACCACCGCCTTTGCCGACCAGTTGTGCGATATGGGATAAAAACTGCTGTGCATCCGGCAAATCGAAGTTACCCAAGCTCGAACCGGGAATAAACACCACGCGCCGACCCTGCGGTACGGTGTGCGGCAAGTGCAATGCACGGGTGAAATCCAAACACGCCGCATGAATGTGCAGCCAAGGGAAGGCATCGCCCAAGCTAGCCGCCGATTGGCGCAAGAAATCGCCGGAAATATCCATCGGCACATACGCCGCTGGAGAAAGTGCATCCAACAACAGTTGGATTTTTTCGCAACTGCCGCTACCCGGTTCAATCAGCACTGCATCCTTACCGATTAACGCTGCTATTTCCACTGCATAGTCACGGTACAACTGCTTTTCAACGTGCGGAACGTAGTATTCCAGTTGCTCCAAAATCGCTTCAAACAACTGCGAGCCGCGTTCATCGTAGAAGAATTTGGGCGGAATCTGTTTGTATTCGTGCGCCAGTCCGTTCAATACGGTTTGGCGGAAGTTGTCCAACTCCGGCTGGTAATCGTGGAAGCTGACCTTGGTAGCTTGGGGGCAAATAGCGTTCATACAATGTCCTCGGCAAGACGGATGCCGCTGAACTGCCAGCGGTC
>CALMCD010000388.1 GCA_937863075.1 uncultured Rhodoferax sp.
TTCGATATGAATCATGTGCATTTAATCGGTGGCGCGTTGGAAGCCGGAGAATTGGATGCCAAACGCGCCATTGCACAGGGGTTTAAGTTGGCGTTAAATTGGGCGTTATAAAATCCCTTGCATGATTGTTTGGCGTTTTTGGCGTGTCGGTTTATTGGTTTTGGCGTTGCTGTGGTCGCAGGCGTTAGGCTTGTGGCATGGCACGGTTCATCTGCGCGTATCGGCATTGCCATCGACAGCGGTTTCTGTATCGGCATCGGCATCCGAAAAAATCAGCATCCCCTCGGTTTTTGGATTGTTATCGACCCACCAAGAGGGGGTTGATTGCCAATTATTTGACCAATTAGCCCACGGTGATGCGCTCACCCCTTTATTACACATTGCCCTCGCATTGGTTCCCACGGTGGAACGCCTGCGGGCAAGCCATGCCGATTTCTTGCAGCGTTGGCATACGCAGTACCAAGCCCGCGCCCCGCCTTTGCCTTGTTGAATAAACCACCCCGCACCACCCCCCGCCTTTGGCGTACCCCTCCTTTGTAAGGAGGGGAGTTGGTAGTACAGCAACTCTCCCCCTGCCAAGGGGGAGTACCCCAACGGGGGGAGGGGGTTCTGCATTAGTTCAGTTAGTTCATTCAACAAGGTATTTTCATGAAAACTTCTTTTTCCCGCCACCCGCTGGCTTTAGCGGCTGTGGCAGTTTCGGCTATGGGCGTTCATTCCGTGGCTTTGGCGCAAACTACATTAAACGCGGTAACCGTGACGGCGAATCCGCTTCGCGCTACCGATTTAATAGCACCCACTGAAGTATTGACGGGCGCTAACCTGCTATTACGCTCCCAATCCACATTAGGCGAAACGCTGGATGGAACGCCCGGAGTCAGCAGCACGTATTTTGGTTCTAACGCCAGCCGCCCCGTGATTCGGGGGTTGGATGGTGATCGGATTCGGGTCTTGCAAAACAGCGGGGCGAGTGTGGATGCAGCGGGTCATAGTTTCGACCACGCCGTTCCCAGTGACCCGATTACGATGGATCGTATTGAAGTGCTGCGCGGTGCGGGTGCGTTGCTCTATGGCGGTAGCGCGGTCGGTGGTGTGGTGAATGTGTTGGATAACCGCATTGCCCAAGAGCCGTTATTCGATAAAAATGGTGGCATATCGGGCAAAGTAAATCTCGGCACGGCAACGGGTAATTCCGAGAAATCGGGCGCAGTGCTACTGGAAACAGGCAATGACCGCATGGTGTTGCACGCCGATGCCTTTGTTCGCAGTTCCGGCGATGTGGCTGCACCGTTGCCATCGGGCGTGATTGGCAATTCAGCGGCTACTACGCGCGGTGGTGCGTTGGGTGTCACTTTGTTCGGCGATAACACCCGTTTGGGCGTATCGGCAAGCAATTACCAATCGGAATACGGCACGGTGGCGGAAGATGCGGTCACCATCGGTATGAAATCGAACCGCTATGCGCTGGAATGGGACATCGAAAAACTCAGCGGATGGATTCAAAGCCTGCAATTCCGCGCCAGCCACGGCGATTACCAGCACACCGAATACGATGCCGGCGTTGCGGGTACGACCTTTCAAAATACGGGGAACGATATTCGTATCACCGCCCGCCACGCGCCCATCGGTGACTGGCAAGGCGTAGTGGGCGTGCAGTGGGATAGCAACCGCTTTTCCGCTGTGGGTGAAGAAGCCTTTGCGCCCATCAGCCGCACCGACCAAACCGCCTTGTTTGCTTTGGAGGAATTGCCGTTCACCATCGCATCGACTACGGGGCGTATCAGCGTGGGGGCGCGTTGGGAATCGGTGAAAGTGGAATCCTTGGGCAACCCCGAAATCAGCCGCTTCACGCCCGCTAGCCGCAGTTTCAGCCCGCAGAGTTACGCGCTGGGTGGATTGTGGAATATCGCTCCAAACTGGCAATTAACGGGTAATCTGTCCTACAGCGAACGTGCGCCCAAGGATTACGAATTGTTCGCCAACGGTGCGCACGTTGCTACCCACGCTTATGAAATCGGCAATGCCAACGCGGTGCTGGAACAATCCACCAATATGGATATGGGCGTGAAATGGAAAGATAGTTCCAAGAAACACAGCTTCCAACTCAGCACCTTCGTGAACCGTTTTACGAATTATTTGGCGCAAGAAGCGACGGGCGTGGTAAACGCTGAAACGCAGTTGCCCGAATACGCTTACACCCAAGTTCCGGCGCGGTTTACGGGCTGGGAGGCGAGTGGCAAATTCCGTATCTGGGAATCCAATCCCACGCTGGATTTGGAACTGCGTGCCGATGCCGTGCGTGCCATCAACACCGACACGAATCAAAACCTACCGCGCATTGCACCCGCCCGCGTAGGCGCAACGGTGGTGTGGTCGCAGAACGGTTGGACGGCACGCTTGGGCGCAAACCATGTGGCATCGCAAACCGATGTTCCAGCCGGACAAGTCGGCACGGATGCGTACACCCTGACCAACGCTTCGGTCACGTACCAGCAGAATAGGGGTAAAACCCAGTTGCTGTGGCTGCTGAAAGTGGACAATATGAGCGATGTATTGGCGTATCCAGCGACTTCCATCCTCACGCAAACCGCTCCGGGTAAAGCACCTTTGCCCGGGCGTAGCGTGAAATTCGGCTTGCAAGTGCTGTTTTAAGCGGCATCGCAGCAGTCGGATACGGGACATTGCGCACACAGTGGCTTGCGGGCTTTGCAGATGTAACGCCCGTGCAGAATCAGCCAGTGGTGCGCCTCCACACGGTAGCGGGGTGGAATACGTTTTAACAACTGTTCCTCCACCGCTAACGGTGTTTTCCCCACCGCCAAGCCAGTGCGGTTCGCTACCCGAAAGATATGGGTATCGACGGCCATAGTCGGCTGACCAAACGCCACATTCAGGACGACATTCGCCGTTTTTCGCCCCACACCAGAAAGACTCTCCAACGCTTCCCGCGTGCGGGGGACTTTTCCATCGTACCGCGTGAGCAATAAATGGCAGGTTTCTATCAAATGCTTGGCCTTGCTGCGGTACAAGCCGATGGTTTTGATGTACTGCTCCAAATTTTCTTGACCCAACTCCAATACGGCGGCGGGGGTATTGGCTACGGGAAAGAGTTTTTTGGTCGCTTTATTCACACTGACATCGGTCGCCTGCGCACTCAAAACCACCGCACACAACAATTCAAAGACGCTGGTGTATTCCAATTCAGTGACTGGCAGGGGGTTGGCGGCTTGCAAGGTGGCGAAAAATCGGGTGATTTGGGTTTTGGTCATGCCCCGATTTTAGAGATTGATAGGGGTCAAAGAAGGCACAGGGTTATCCCTAAAATTTGTGGATTTTTCTGTGGATAAGTCTGTAGAAAACCTCCAAAACCCGCGCCCGTATTGGGTTTGGCTAGAATGCTTAAAATTTAAGCAGATTCTCGCCGTGCATGGGCTGGGTTCTGGGTGTTGGGTGTTGGGTATCATTGCACCTGTTCAGAAGACTTTATCTCCGTAAACGGGTTTTATGCGTTATTCATTGCGTTATTCATTGCGTTTTTTATTTCTGCTTTGGGTGTGGATCATCGGTATGGCGGGAACGGTCGGGGCGACACCCCCTCCGACTAAACAACCCAAGCCTGTTCCGCCAGCCGAGCATTTTGTGATTCTGAAATCCATCCAGCTTGAGAAGCTCCTATCGCCCTCCGCGTTGGAAGCCGCGCAAAGCCTGATCAAAGCGCGGCGTTGTCCAACGGGTGAGCATGTTACGGGCTACCGCACCAACAAGGCGGGGAAAAAAACGCTGGTGATTACCATCCCGTGCGAAAGTTTGCAACGATCGACCGGACAGTACCCGCTCACGCTGGTGGTGCAAGGCGACCGCGCGATGGAAGCAAATTTACGCGCCTATGAATTCCTCTACAACTCCGATCATATTGCGTACATTACCGATTTAGATTCCAACGATATGCCGGAATTCTGGTTATGGGGCTATGTGTGCGAGTGTGGCGGTGACGGTGAACCCGGCGGATGCGGCTGCGATGGGAGTGTGATCGTCGAATTCAAAAACGGAAATCTTCAGCCATGGAAAAAGTAAAGCTACTTACCGCTGTTCCCACGTTAGATCAGTACAAAGGCTGCCTACTGGGGTTGGCAATGGGCGATGCCTTCGGTGCGCCCTATGAAGGGGGGAGGTTGGAGCGTTTCTTGTGGCGCATCATCGGGCGTACCCGCCACGGTCAGCCGCGTTGGACGGACGATACCCAAATGACTTTGGATTTGGCGGAATCCATTCTCTATGTCGGTTGTTTAGACCAAGATGATTTAGCCAGCCGCTTTGCCCGCAGTTACCACTGGAGTCGCGGTTACGGCTCTGGCACGGCACGGGTACTCAAATACATTCGCAAGGGTCGATCGTGGGGGGTTGCCAGCAAAATGGTGCATCCCAAGGGTTCTTACGGCAACGGTGCGGCGATGCGTGCCTCGGTGCTGTCGCTGTTTTTTACCGACAATTTGAACGAACTGGTGAACGAAACCCGCCGAGCCGCCGAAGTCACCCACGGGCATCGGCTGGGGATTGAAGGCGCGGTGTTGATTGCTGTCGCGGCACACAAGCTGCTCAACCGCTGCACGCCGCTCGAAACGGTTTCGACCATTGAAAAGTATTGCCCCTCCGAACCCTTTCAGCGGCGTTTGCAGCTCATCAAAAAAGCCTTGATGTACGGTGCGATGCCTTCACCGAAGAAAGTGGCACGGCATTTGGGGAATGGGATGACGGCTCCGACCTCGTGCGTCTCGGCGTTGTATATCGCGCTTGTGCATCTGCACACATCGTTTGATGCCATGATGGAATTCATCGTGGCCTGTGAGGGCGATGTAGACACCATCGGCGCAATGGCGGGAACGCTGTGGGGCGTTTATAACGGTGCTTACGCCTTACCGCAAAAGCCCTTGGAGGCGCGGGATGTGATCGAAGCCAAGGCGGTGCAAATGGCGACGGTCAACTCCATGCATCCATCAACGCCCCGCCCTGTTCAATCAGAAAAGCCTTGAACGCCTGCGCTGCGGGGGACAATTTTTTGTTCGATAAGTGGGTGATATACCAATGACCCCCACGCGGTAGCCCTTGGATATTGAGCAGGGCGATGTGTCCGCTGGATAGCTCGTGCCGCACCGTGCGCAGCGATAAAAAGCTCAAACCCATGCCCGCCATCACCGCTTGTTTGATGGTTTCATTGCTGGGCATCTCCATCACCACGTTGAGGGGGGTTTGGTTTTCGGCAAAGACCCGTTCCATCGCCGCGCGTGTGCCAGAACCCATTTCCCGCACCACGAAACGAAAATCCGCCAAACTGGAGAAGGGTAAATTGTTGCGCCGTGTCAAAATATGATTCGGAGCGGCGACAATCGCCAAGGGATTCGAGGCAAACGCGGTGGCACTGCATTCCATTTCAGCGGGAGCGCGTCCCATCACGACCAAATCGACCTCGTTACGGGTCATTAAGCCGATGATGTTGTCGCGGTTTTCGATTTTGAGTTGGATTTCAATTCCGGGGAATAATCGACCGAATTGAACCAGCAGCATCGGAATAAAGTATTTGGCGGTGCTGACGACCGCGAGATCAATCCGCCCTTGCCGTAAGCCGACATGCTCTGCCATGACAGCTTCCAAATCTTTTAAGCGACCAATCACCGCAATGGCATGGGTTAAAAAAGATTGTCCGGCATTGGTCAAGCGGATATTGCGCCCAAAGGGTTCAATCAGCGGCACGCCGAAGGAATCTTCCAACTGGCGAATCTGCATGGAAACAGCGGGCTGCGTCACCGATAAGCGCTCAGCCGCTTTGGAAACCGAATTTTGGCGTGCCACCTCCAGAAAAGTCTGGATTTGTTTGAGGGTGTAGGGACGCATAATTATAAATTTTTTCTTATGAAATACGAGAATAAATTGATTTTAATTGATGATTTTTGATGATTGATGCCCCTATTGGCACGCATAGCGGTATGCAATTCTGCGCATTTTTCGACAAGGGTATGACCCAATGGCAAAATGGAAACTTTTTAGCGTAACGAAGTACAAGGTTAAACAATGAACGGAAATCAACCGACCCCCGAATTGGCACAAAAAATGGCCAATGCCATCCGCATTTTGGCGGTGGATGCAATCGAAAAAGCCAAATCCGGCCATCCGGGTGCGCCTATGGGCATGGCAGATATTGCCGAAGTGCTGTGGAATCGCCACCTCAGCCACAACCCTGCCAATCCCCAATGGGCTAATCGTGACCGTTTCATTTTGTCCAATGGACACGGCTCCATGCTGATTTACGCGCTGCTGCATCTCAGCGGCTACGATTTGCCAATGGAAGAAATCAAAAACTTCCGCCAACTGCACAGCAAAACCGCAGGCCACCCCGAAGTGGGCATTACCCCGGGCGTGGAAACCACCACCGGCCCCTTGGGTCAAGGTATTAGCAATGCGGTCGGTTTTGCCTTGGCAGAAAAATTGTTGGCACAGGAATTTAACCAAGCCGATGCCGCTATCGTCGATCACATGACCTACGCTTTCTTGGGCGATGGTTGTTTGATGGAAGGCATTAGCCACGAAGCGTGCGCGTTTGCTGGAACATTGCGCTTATCCAAATTGGTGGCGTTTTGGGACGATAACGGCATTTCTATCGACGGTCACGTTGAAGGCTGGTTCACCGACGATACGCCGAAACGCTTTGAAGCCTACGGCTGGAATGTGTTATCGGTTGATGGTCACGATGCAGCGGCGATTGATGCCGCCGTGCAAGCCGCAAAAGCCCAATCGACATTGGCAGACGGCAAACCCACGCTGATTTGCTGCAAAACCGTAATCGGCAAAGGTTCGCCCAACAAGCAAGGCACGCACGATGTACACGGCGCAGCCTTGGGCGCTGCTGAAATCGCTGCTACCCGCGCGGCTTTGGGTTGGGAACACGCTCCATTTGAAATTCCTGCCGATATTGCTGCGGCATGGAACGCCACTGCACGCGGTCAAGCCGCCGAAGCCGCATGGAATGAGCGCTTTGCCGCCTACCGTGCCGCGTATCCTGAAAAAGCCGCTGAGTTTGAGCGCCGCATGAAGGGCGATTTGTTGCCCGCTTTCGCCGAACAATTGCCCACAATTTTTGCCGCGATTGCCGGCAATGCCGCCGCCGTAGCTACCCGCAAAGCCAGCCAAAACGCGCTGGATGTCCTCGCGCCCCTGTTGCCCGAATTTTTTGGCGGTAGCGCGGATTTGACCGGATCGAATCTCACCAACTTCAAAGGCTGTGTGCGTGCCGGACGCGATACGTGGGGCAATCACCTGTCCTACGGCGTGCGCGAGTTCGGCATGGCGGCCATCATGAACGGTATGGCGCTGCACGGCGGTTTCATTCCTTACGGCGGTACGTTCTTGACGTTCAGCGATTACAGCCGCAACGCTGTGCGCATGGCAGCGTTGATGAAACAGCGCGTGATTCACGTTTTCACGCACGATTCCATCGGCTTGGGCGAAGACGGCCCTACCCACCAAAGCGTGGAACACATTCCCAGCTTGCGCATCATCCCGAATCTGGATGTATGGCGACCCGCTGACGGCCTCGAAACCGCCGTCGCATGGGCATCCGCTGTCGAACGCAAAGACGGCCCCACCGCCTTGTGCCTCTCGCGCCAAAATCTGCCCCGTTTGACGACCGTCGAAATGGTTGAAAGCATCCGCAAAGGTGGCTACGTGCTGTCCGATATGGAAGGCGCAAAAGCGGTGATTATTGCGACCGGTTCCGAGTTGGAATTGGCGATGCAAGCCCAAGCCACCTTGAAAGCCGAAGGCATTGCAACCCGCGTGGTTTCCATGCCCAGCACCAACCTTTTCGACCGACAAAGCGCCGAATACCAAGCATCCGTGCTGCCATTGAGCCTGCCGACCATTGCTATCGAAGCCGCACACCCTGATTTCTGGCACAAATACACCGGACGCACGGGCGCAGTGATCGGCATCGCTACCTTTGGCGAATCCGCACCCGCGAAAGACCTGTATAACCACTTCGGCATTACCGCTGCCCGCGTTGTAGAGGCCGTGAAAAAAGCGTGCTAAAAAACGTATGCAGAATTGTGAGCTAAATTTCGATTTGGTGATGTTTGATTTGGATGGAACGCTGATTCACACATCGCCCGAAATTGCCGATGCCATTAATGATGCGCTGCGGGAACTCGGTTTACCCGACATCACGCAGCAGCAAGTAAATGGCTGGATTGGACGCGGCACACGCGATTTGCTCTCGCAAGCGATTGCCTACGGGACGGGCGTGCCAGCGGAAGCGGTGCGCAGCGCGGAGGCGTTTGTGGCGCAAGTGGCGGTGTTCGATCAGCACTACCACCAGCGCTGCGGCACGCGCAGTGAGCTGTTTCCGCAGGTGCGCGAAACGCTCGTGGCACTGCGGGAACGCGGCATTAAGTTGGCGATTGTGACCAATAAAGAAGCGCGTTTCACCAAGCCGGTGCTGGATTTTCACCAGATGCACGCCTTGTTTGACGAGGTTATTAGCGGCGACACGTTCCCCGTCAAAAAGCCCGATCCCGTAGGTTTGCTGCACTGCATGACGCGCTTGGGCGTAGCGGCGGAACGTGCCTTGTTTGTCGGCGATTCCAGCATCGACGTAGCCACGGCACGCAATGCGGGTGTTCCCGTTTGGGCGCTGCCCTATGGTTACAACTTGGGCAAACCCGTGGCGGATTCGCACCCCGACCGGATGATTGACGACATCTCAATACTACTAAAATCATAGCTACACACGCCCATTCTGTGGGCGTTAGCGGCATTTTTACATCCAAATTTCTACTAAAAAAAGGAACTCACCATGACCATCAAGATTGGAATTAACGGCTTCGGCCGTATCGGACGCAATGTG
>CALMCD010000389.1 GCA_937863075.1 uncultured Rhodoferax sp.
ACAATCAATGGGGCGAGAGTATCCAAAAGCGTGTCGAATTGCTTCAGAGATAATGCAACCAATAATGCGTGGAGTGCGCGGATTAAATGTCTGTAGATTAGCGGCGGATGATTGCGGTTTGCACTACAAATTTATCTACGAATGTATGGAGACGTACATGGTGGATTTAGTTATACCGATGTTATCGCGGGAGCAGCCCGCAATTATCCCCGCGCTAGGCTTGCTGCGCGTTGTTCGTTATAAGCAAACCAATTGCTACAGCTTTGCGCTTGGTGAAGTTGTGCGATTACCTGCTCGCAAAAGAGTAGTGTTCAAAACGTCAAAACTTGCGTTTGACTTAATAAATTCTATAGATGGTAGGAAAAATAGGTATAAAAAATTTATTCACCTATCGGATATTGAATATATTGCCGTAAAAATTAAGAGTAGTGTCTATTCGGTTTATTGTGCCTTGCGTGCTTGGATGGATGCAGCTATCTTATTTGTTAAGGAGTTCGGTAGGGTGCATTTACCTGCGTTCGGCTTACTCCGCATGGGCGAATTAAACGATGCAAAATGGGCTAGAGATATTCACAATGGGCGCAACATCGTTATGCCAGAATGCTATAGGCTGAAGATAATAATGAGAAAAGAGGTTGATTTATTGATTAAAAATAAGTTGAATTAAAAATGAACTTTGAAGATTTATTGAATAAAAATGTTAATCAAGATAATATAGGTGATACTATTTGCAAATCTGGTTACACCAAGATAATACGACCATCAACAAAAATAACAAACAAAATAAAATATATGATGATGGAATTTATTTTTGTTAATAAAAGTAAAGCGCATGAATATGTTTTAGATCACAAAATAGCACTATCACTAGGCGGACATCCATCCAATGAGGGTAATTTGCAGTTAATTACACTGGACGAAGGATTTAGAAAAAATAAATTGGAATCTAAATTAAGATGCTTAGTGTGCAGCAAAATAATCAGATTAGTTGATGCACAAAAAGCAATATATCAAGATTGGAAAAGTGCGTATAACGCCTATTTATAGCTTAGAACACCAGCAAGACGATCCCACACGTCACGCACGCATTCATTCGTCGTCCGCTCCCGTGCTTGGTCAAGTAAGACGATGGCAGGGTCAATGCCCGCGATGTAGGCTAACTTAATAGATGTGTCGTCGCGCAATGTAGAGTCTTTCGCCCTGAGTCTGCTGATTGCAGATTGCGTAATTCCTAGTCTTTTTGCGATGGCGTAATCGCTTCCTACGCCAATTTGCTTTTTGGCGTAGTCAATCCATTCGTGGGCTTTCATTGGTGGCGCTCCTGTTATCCCTGACGTTAGAGAGTATCTTATGGTTGACACACAATCAATACTTAATTTGTTGTTCATGGTTGATTGTTAATCATGTATGATATGCACGTCAGCCCGCTGTGATTTTTTTCAATCTGCGGTAGTTGGCGCTCCACGCAATGCGGGCTGACACCCATTAGCGAGCGCCGAACCCCGAAACGGAGCGCCACGATGTTTCAAAAGCCAACACCATCATTGCATGACTACGCCCGCCATCAAACTCTGGTACGGGTATAGAGTCATGTTTGAAACGTCCATCTTCCCCCACAGCAAGCCCGCCGCTGGTGGTAGCTATTCACGCCGCAATGGGGGCACGTCTATCACGGTAACGGGGCAAATCCCCTATGGAAGCTATGCACGCATCCTGCTGCTGTGGCTCTGTACACAGGCGGTCATCAAAAAAGCCATGCGCATCAAATTTCCGCCAGTTGCTCATCTGCTCGATCAGCTAGGCATTGCCAAGCACGGCAAACTGGTAACGGCTATCAAAGAGCAGATGCAGCTCATCGAGCAAGCCACCATCACCTGTAAACGCGGACACCAGCAATTCAACTTCTACAAGGTGGATGACGACGGCTATTTCACGCTGTCGGGCGCGTTCTTTTCCAAGTTGTGCAGCGCACCCGTTCCCGTGGATTTGACCAGCCTTGCCAGCATCCGCAAAAGCACGCTAGCAATGGATTTGTTGCTATACCTTTCATACCGACTGCCAAAAATTGCGGTAGATGAATCGGTCGAAATTGGGCTTGATTTGCTAGGGCAACAACTGGGCGCTGATTATGGGCGTGCTAGGGATTTTCACGGTGCAATACGCGATGCTTTGGTGCATGTCAAAGCCATTTACCCCGCTGCCAATGCGGAGCTATTCACCGACCACCTGCGCTTAATGTATTCACTGCCGCACGTTCAAAAAGTGCTAGAGCTAGAGATGCAGTAACCCCTCCTGCTTTTGAGGGGTAAATCACCCCGCCAAGGCATTCACAGTGCCAAGGCGGGATTAACCAAGAGGATGAGAAAATGAAAGAACACCAACCTTTGGCTACGGGCATTGTACGCCGCCCCAAAGCGCCCACGTTGGCGCAGTTTGAGCTTTGGATGCGCAGCACTTTTAGGGCAGAACTCCAAAAGATGGAGCGCATGATTGACGAAGAAGAAGGCGAATCATCCGATTTTGCCGATGCGTCTCGCGTGTTTGATATGTGCGATAAAGGGCTTGCAGCGCTTAACGAGTTCCGCAAAGCAGCCGCTGGGGGTGCAGCATGAACGCCACCACATCCCGCAATCTTCCACTTTGGGGCTATGTCTTGCTTGCTCTTGTTTGTGCATCTATGGGCGCATGGGCTAGTTACGTCACGCTGGAATACTTTCAGCACGGGGCGCGTGCGCTTGAATCTGACCGAGAGCTACAAGCGCTTGCATTGCTCGCGGCAATGATGTTTGTTGCTAGTGAGATGGGAGCGTTTTTAATCGCTGCATTGATGCCAGAAAAGGAATTATGGCTACGGCGTTGGGCTTTAACAGGTTTTGCGTTTGCTGTGCTTGGTTTGGAGGTTTGCACGATTGTGGCGGTGCAATTGGCGCTAACTACTGGGGCAGACATGGAGCAAGTCACGATTACCCAGCGGGAAAAGGATTTACGGGGGCGGATAGCGGATATTGAAAGCGATGCCGCCATAACCCGTGATGCTGGGGCGGTACAGGCAATGGCTGCCAAGAACATTAAAGATGCTGGGGCGCGTGCATGGGCGCTGCAACAGGCGACTAAGACGGTGACCAAGGCATCAGCTCGAAGCGTTGAACTGAACCGACTGCACGAGCAATTAGAGGCACTGACCGCCCAAAAACGCCCCACGCTGGTAGGTGTGCTGGGCAAAGAAAATGCCATGTATTACGCGGTAGCGCGGGGCATTCTCATCAGCATGGGCGGGCTGGTGTTCTTCGGCACAGCCGGCGCGTTGGCGCGTATGGCACGCGGCGTGGTAGCGGCGAAGCCTGAATCCGTAGCGCCAGAATCAAAGCCAGTGGATGAACCTAAGCCTGAACAAGCCAAAGCACCAGCATTTACCCAAAATGGTTTAGCGCCAAGCGGTGAATCATTATGGACGGAGGGCGAATCATCATGGACAAAGTGGAATCCATTCACCATAAACAATGCAGCAGCAGCCAGTATTGCGGTGGGAACGGCGGGTTCGATGGGTATGGCGCACGCACTACCAACCATCGCGCCAGAGCCTGTAGAGCATATCCAATCGGATATACCCGCAACGTCAGAGCATATCCAATCGGATATACCAAAAATGCCAAAACAGACACGCAAAACCGCTGTAAAGGTTGCCCAGATGGATACGGGAACGACCGGAAACGCAGCCACACGCTACAACCGAATCAAGGCGGGCGTATTGGCGGGCAAGATTCGCCCTAGCATCAACGCACTGATGAACCTTGAAGGTGAATACGTGGGGCAAGCTGTGGCACGCGAGTACATCTCGGCAATGGAGCGGGATGGCGTTTTGGTGAAGGATGGGCGGTTCTGGAAACTCGCACCGCAGCCCGTAGCCATTGACCCACGTCAAATGAATTTGGGAGGGCTGTAATCATGGGAACAATCAACAATTTCGGCTGCAACATTATCGGCAGCCAGACCATTAACAATGCGCCAACCATCAAATGGATGGTCAAAAATGGTGGGAAGACAGTCTATGCGGGCAACGCCAGAACCGAGGCAGAGGCAAAAACAAGTGCGAACGATCTACTCAACGCGGTAAACGCAAGGGAAAAGGGTGCAATGTATTCGGCGCATGTCTATATATGGCCGATTGAATCGGTTAAATCGGCTGCTACAAAATGGCAGTGGAAAGCAAAACCGTGAACACCACCAAGATGCAGCAGCGCCCGTTAATCACAGCATGGACAACGGGCGGCGAATTGCCACCCAAGCGCAAGCCACCACGCTCCATGCAGTGGAGTTTTGAGGAGCGGGATAAATTCATGCGAGCGATGTTCTCCGGCTTCGTGGATACCCCGTCAGTACCGCCAGAACCGCCACAGAAACCAGAACAAGAGCGGTTGGACATTTAGCCGCACGCCACCACCAAACGCCCTACTGGGCGTTTTTTTTCGCCCTCATTTTTGCAGCGAAAACCGGAAACTTGCGCAAACTGGCAAGCCCGTAAGTTTTCATTCAGGAAGTTGTAAGAAAAACCTGTGGATAACTTGTCAGGAAACCCAGTCAAAAGCCACCCAAACGGGGATAAACAGCGCATAGAAAGTGTGCCATCGGTCGTGCAAAAGTGTGCCATCGGTCGTGCAAAAGTGTGCCATCGGTCACTAGAAAAGTGTGCCATCGGTCGCGGCTCTATATGTACAGGTATTTTCAGGTATTCCATGTATCTACAGATAGAGCGCATCGGAATGTGGACAGTTTTCTTGTAGTCACCGTAAGGAATACCATCAACAGACCCCCGAAGGGGGTGAAGTAGAACCCCCCATCAACAGATGGACGAAGCGCCAGTAAGCCTACGGCTTCAGGCGCGGGCAGGCACACAGCAAAATCAAAACAAGCAGACGCGGGCAGGTAAAGATGGGATGAATACCGCCAACAAGGGAATACAGGGGGGCAGGCACACAGCAAAATTGAAACAAGCAGACACGGGCGGGTAAAGGTATGAGATGAATACCGCCAACAATAAAGAATACAGGGGGAGGAGGGGGTAGGGGTGACCCTTGTGGTTACCCCGTGTGTTTGCATCATTACGGTGCAGCCACAAGGGCTGCCCCTACCTATCAATACATCGAACGCTCGGATTTATTCCATTCCACCGAAGCAGCCGCCGAACCCAAATTCGCCT
>CALMCD010000390.1 GCA_937863075.1 uncultured Rhodoferax sp.
GGTGGAGGAGTCGTGCAACCCGTTGCGGTGGTGCAAGTGGGAGGCGGTGGAGGGGTGCAACCTGTTGCAGTAGTACAAGGTGCGGTGGGTTGTGTGGTTCCCGTTCCACCGTTGGGTGGTGGTGTTACGCCGCCCGTTGTTCCACCTGTGGGTGGATTATTGGGCAGTGCATTGGGTGGGGGTGGCGGTTGCCAGCTTCCAGTACCGCCAACGGGTGCGCCGCCGCTATTGGGCAAGGCTGTACCGGGTGGTTTAGCCGGTTGGAATCCGGGCGGAACCGCTGTACCCGAACCACCACCCGTTACCACACCACCAGCACCCACGCTACCAATGAAGGGAGGGGCTTTCACGGTAATGGTTCCATCGGCATTGCGTACCGCACCATTGGGAATAGCCGTACCAGCAGGAGGAGCGGGCAGAATCACCGATCCATCCGCATTCACCTTAATAGGCTGCACTTGCGGTTGTTGTTGGAAGCCATTGGCGGGTGGAGTGGGCAATTGAATCGTTCCGGCGGTGGTGGTCACGCTACCAGTGGGGGGTTGCCATGTAGCAGGGGGTTTCACGCCCGATGGGATTTGTGTACCCGGAATCACCAGCGAACCATTGGGCAACACGGTTGTACCTTGTGGCAACGCGGCGGATGAAAATTCCGTACCTGCTGGCAAGGTCACACCGGATGGAACGGTGACACCCGTTGGCAACTGCACGCTGCTGGGAACTTGGACACCGGGGGGCAATTTGGTTCCGGCGGGAATGGTGCAGTTATCGGGAATCACGACACCAGCAGGCAGGGTGATGTTAGGCGGCAATTTGACGTTAGGCGGAATTTCAAATTGCAGCGGTAACGAGACATTGGAAGGCAATGATGTGCCGCTGGGTGGTGTGAAATTGGGTGGCAAGGTCACGCCACCCGCATTTTTACCCGTCACCACGGGGGCGAAGGTGCTGCCATCGGGGAAGCGAATCGCGCCATTGGCATCCATGCTCACGGCGGGCTTGCTGGGGTCGGCGATACGGCCTTGTTGTTGGCTATCGGGCAGGAAGGGCAGGAAAGAACCTGCGCCATTCACTTTCATCGAACCATCGCTATTAAATTCCACCAAATTGGCGGGCAACAATCCGGCATCGACCATACCTTGTACCAAGGTTTGATTGGAGAGCGGAGGAACGGTTACGCCTGTGGGAATCGGCAAAGTAGATGGCAAGACCATCCCTGCTGGTGGTTTGAAATCAGGGGGCAGGCTGTTGCCGGGCAAGACCTGCAAATTGTTAGGGAACTGGGGATATTGCCCGGGCTTTTTCACCACGGGGACGAATTGCAGATTGCCCCACACCAAAGAACCATCCGCCTGCATGGTTGGTGCACCTGTGGGCGGTGTTGTGGGTTTGTAGTTGGGGGGTGGCAAGAAAACAAAATTTTGGGAACCCAGTTGCAGACCGCCATCGGTTCCAACCGTAACCCCAGCCTGCGCTGCAATGGTTTGCACCACGGCGGGTAACTCGGTAGCCTGTACGCACAGGGGTATTTGCAATAAGGCGGTTGCCAGCGCGGACAGCGCAAACACACCTTGGGTGCGTGACCGTTTTTGAAGTCCTTGAATACGCATCTTACGTCTCCTGATGGATGAAAAAATGGATACGGGTTTATACCGTTATGTACCGTTATGTACCGTTATGTACCGTTATGTACAAAATCCATTCTAATGAGTAAAAATGAAACCCAGATAAGGGATTTCTAGAAGTTCATCACGTTATGGGGTAGAAATTGCACGCACAATCCACGCAATAGAAAGTCAATGCCATGAATCCCACTTTGAACACCTGTTCCATTGGAACCGTACTACGCGCGGTGCTGTTCATCCAGTGCTGCGTTGCGGTGGGGGTGATGTTCAGTGCCACCAATGCAACCGATTGGATGTTGCGGTTCGCTTTGGTCACCGCTGGCACACTGCCCGCCACGTTGGGATGGTTGCTGATAAGCTGCTTGGGTCAGCGTTGGATGCTGCATTGGTCTCCCCCCTTCCAATACGGCTTGCTTCTTATTTTGGGCACGGCTTGTGGACTGTATGGATGTACTGTCTTGGCATGGTTCACGCCCCTGCCGCGTCCGGCGTGGGTTGCCAGTGCGCTCACGGGGTTGATGCTATCGTCCTTGCTGGTGGCGTGGTTGGTGATGCGGCATCGGGAGCAAATGCCCGCCGATACCACCGCGCGGTTGGCTGAATTGCAAGCCCGTATCCGACCGCATTTTTTGTTCAATACCCTCAATAGCGCGATCGCCTTGGTGCGTGCAGAACCCGCCAAAGCCGAGTCGATGTTGGAAGATTTGGGTGATTTATTCCGGCAAGCCTTGAAAGATTCCGGCGAACCCGTGACGCTGGGAGACGAGATTTATTTGGCACAACGCTATCTCGCCATCGAACAAGTGCGTTTTGGTGAACGCCTGCGTGTGCAATGGCTGCTAGACGAATCCGCCAACCGTGCCAAACTCCCGCCCCTGCTGCTACAACCGTTGGTGGAAAATGCGGTACGTCATGGCGTAGAGCGGGGAATAGAAGGCGCGGATATTGCGATTTTTACCCAACGGCGCGGCAGCAGTGTGGTGATAAAAATCCGCAATACCGTCCCTGAAACAAGCGACCGCAGCACCAAGGGACACGGCATGGCATTGCAAAATGTCCGCCAGCGCCTCGCCCTGCTGCACGATGTGCAAGGACGTTTTAACTACCACCAAAAAAATGGGGTGTATAGGGTGCGAATGGAGATTCCGATATGAAACAACTGGAAGATGGTCGTATCGTGCTGTCGGTCTTGGTGGTGGACGATGAAAGTCTGGCGCGTAGCCGTCTGCGCACGCTCTTGGCGGATTGCCTCCATCCACTCGCCGAATGCGTGGGCGAAGCAGAAAATGCCGTGCAAGCCATGCACTTCTTGCAGCACCACGCGGTCGATGTCGCACTGATCGACATTCACATGCCCGGCTTAGACGGATTGGGGCTGGTGCAGGCGATGAAAAACCAACCCCATCCGCCTGCCGTGGTGTTCGTCACCGCCCACACCGAACACGCCGTGCAAGCGTTTGAATTGGACGTTTTAGATTACCTCACCAAACCCGTGCGGCGCGAACGGCTGCAAGCCGCGTTGCACAAAGCCGAGCGTTTGATGCAGCTCCAGCAAGCATCGCAGCCGATGGGGATGCCTGAGGAGGTTGTGGTGCTGCACGATCGGGGTCGCACCGAAAGGCTGCCGCTGCGCGAAGTGATTTATTTCAAAGCCGAGATGAAATACATCACCGTTTGCACCGCCAGCCGTTGCGCGATTTTGGATGGTGCATTGAATGACTTGGAAGCGCAATACAAAGCCGATTTCATCCGCATTCACCGCAACGCTTTGGTGGCGAAACGCGCTTTGCGGGTGCTGCTCAAACACTGGAATGCCGAAGACGGCGAGAGCTGGACGGTGCAATTGCATGGCACGCCGGATCAGCTCACCGTTTCGCGGCGGCAGTTGGCGCATGTGCGGGAGTTGCTGGGGCAAGGGTAACTCGGGATAGCTATATTGCTCCATGCAAATATAATAATTTTCTGGTTTTTAACTGCAAACATACTCCAACATCGAGATACTTTATGACCCTCTCCCGCATTCTTTCTGCATTGGCGCTGGCTGCTGGTTTTGCTGGTGCTGCCCACGCTGCTGACCCCGAATACCTGCGCATCATCGGAACCGATACCAAGTTTGTCGTGAAAAACGCCAAGGGCGAAGAAATGGTGATTCAGCGCACCATGACCCCCTGCGCCAAAAACAAAGGCTGGTTGCAACCCTTGGTTCCCGTGGCGGGCGTGCATCCGATTGGCGAAATCGAAATGCTCCACGCGATGAATGACCGTGACGCGCTCGTCGTCGACATGCGTGAACCCGAAGACCGCGCCAATGGCACGATTCCCGGTTCGATGCACATTGTTTATACCGAAGTCGCCAACCGCCTGAACGAATTGGGTTGCACCAAAACGGCAGGTGCTACGGGTAAATGGGATTGCAGCAAAGCGAAAAAAGTGTACGCCTTCTGCAACGGCCCCGTTTGCCCCCAAAGCCCGACCGCTATTCTCGCCATGACGCGCGAAGGCTTCCCCGCTGACAAAATTTACTACTATCGCGGTGGTATGTTGGATTGGGCGGCGTTAGGCTTCCCCGTTATCAAAGGTGATTTTTAATCCCAACGGATTTCTAACGGATCGTGAATTTCCCGAATCGTGGTGTAAAGCGCTTCCGCCTGCGGATACGTATTGCGCAAGAGCTTGAGCCACTGTTTCAAGCGCCCCGTCTGCTGGCGATGGTCGAGATGGGCGCGTACCAAATCCCAAAAACCGCGTAACAGCGGCTGCATAGCGTCCCAACTCCACGCGGGCGATTGCCCCAAAATCTCCAACGCCAGCGCCGGATTCGCCACGATACCGCGCCCCAGCATCAGGCTGGTGCAACCGCTTTGCGTGCGGGCGGCGATGGCATCTTCCACCGTCCAGATTTCGCCGTTAATCGCCACCGGAACGTGTTCGCCGATGCCCGCGCGAATATCTTGCACCCGTTCCCAATACGCGGGCGGGCGATAACCTTGCGCTTTGGTGCGGGCGTGAACCACCAATTCAGACGCACCGCCATCGACCAAGGCCTGCGCACATTCCACCGCCAACGAATCGTCTTCATAACCCAGCCGCATCTTGGCGGAAACGGGGATGTTTTTCGGTACAACCGCCCGAACCGCCCGTAGAATCTGCATAAGCTGCTCTGGATTTTGTAGCAACGCAGCGCCACCGCCGTGCCGATTGACGACCTTGGCGGGGCAGCCAAAATTCAAATCAATGCCCAACGCGCCCATTTCTGCGAGCCGCGCGGCGTTATCCGCCAAGCAAATCGGGTCTGATCCCAAAAGCTGCGGCCACACCACGACCCCCGACCGTGTGCGCGAGCCGTGCGCCAATTCGGGCATGGTGCGCAAAATGGCTTTTTCGCTTAACAGGGAATTGCTGATGCGGATAAATTCACTCACGCAACGGTCAATGCCGCCGGCGCGGGTGAGAATGTCGCGCAACACAAAATCCAAAAGCCCCTCCATGGGGGCGAGGTAAATTGTCATGGAGGGGGTTTTTTAATTCCGAATCAAATAATCAAACGCGCTCAGGGCGGCTTTTGCGCCCTCTCCGGCGGCGATGATGATTTGTTTGTATGGCACGGTGGTGCAATCGCCTGCCGCGAATACGCCCGCCACGTTGGTATGCCCTTTGGCATCGACCACGATTTCACCGAAGCGGCTTAATTCCAGCGTGCCTTTGAGCCATTCGGTGTTCGGCACGAGTCCGATTTGCACGAAAACGCCTTGTAGTGGAACTTCATGCGTTTGCTCGGTGCTGCGATTTTTATAGCGCAATGCGCTGACTACACCTGCATTGCCGACGATTTCCATCGTTTGCGCGTGGGTATGCACGGTGACGTTGGGCAGGCTGTTGAGTTTTTTCACCAGCACCGCATCGGCTTTCAATTCGGGCATGAATTCGATCACCGTGACGTGGCGCACGACACCCGCCAAATCAATCGCTGCCTCAATGCCCGAATTACCGCCGCCAATCACCGCCACGTCTTTGCCCTTGAACAACGGACCATCGCAGTGCGGGCAATACGCCACGCCTTTGTTTTTGTATTCCGCCTCACCGGGAACGTTCACGTTGCGCCAACGTGCGCCCGTTGAAAGAATCACCGCTTTGGCTTGCAGGGTTGCACCGCTGGCGAGTTCGATTTTCGTTAAATGACCCGATTCGCCGGATTGGGTTGCTGGAACGAGTTGCTTCACGCTTTGCAGCGTCATGATGTCCACGCCATAAGCGCGGGTGTGGGCTTCGAGCGCGGCGGCGAATTTGGGGCCTTCGGTTTCGAGGACGGAGATGTAATTCTCAATCGCCAGCGTATCGTTTACCTGTCCGCCAAAGCGTTCTGCGACTACGCCCACGCGGATGCCTTTGCGTGCGGCATAGACGGCGGCGGCGGCTCCGGCAGGGCCTCCGCCCACAATCAGCACATCGTAGGGTGCTTTGGCGTTGAGTTTTTCGGCTTCTTTTGCGCCCGCGTTCGTATCCAGCTTGGCGATGATTTCTTCCACCACCATGCGACCCGAACCGAAGACTTTGCCGTTCAAAAATACCATCGGCACTGCCATGATTTCGCGCTGCGTTACTTCGTCTTGGAACGCGCCGCCTTCAATCACGGTGGTTTTAATCTGCGGATTCAATACCGCCATGAGCGTCAACGCCTGCACCACGTCGGGGCAGTTGTGGCAGGAGAGGCTCATGTACACCTCGAAGTTCAAAGCGCCTTCGGGGTGTTCAATTGGTTTGATGTTTTTAATTTGTTCGATGGTTTCCGCGCTGACTTTGGGCGGATGTCCACCCGACCACAACAACGCCAATACCAAGGAGGTAAATTCGTGTCCCAGCGGCAGCCCGGCAAAGCGCACGCGCCCTAATTGGAACGAGGATTTGCGGGCATCATCACCATCGAAGCGAAGCGTGATTTTGTCGGCACGCAGGCGCTGGATGGTTTCGAGCAATTCGCGCATTTCTGCGCTGGTTGCGGAGTCGTCCAGCGAAGCCACGATCTCCAGCGGCTGCACCACGCGCTCAAGGTAGGCGGCGAGTTGGGTTTGGAGGGTTTGGTCAAGCATGGAAGACTCCTTTTTTTATTTGCAGGTGGTTAATTAAATTTTGCCAACGAGGTCGAGGGAAGGCGTAATGGTGGCTGCGCCTTCTTTCCATTTAGCGGGGCATACTTGACCGGGGTTGTTCGCCACGTATTGCGCCGCTTTCAGTTTGCGCAAAGTTTCTGCTACATCGCGGGAAATGGCGTTATCGTGAACTTCCAAAGTTTTGATCGTGCCTTCGGGGTTGATGATGAACGTGCCGCGCAGTGCCAAACCTGCTTCGTCGATATGCACTTGGAAAGCGCGTGTCAAAGCGTGGGTAGGGTCACCCACCAGCGGGAATTGCGCTTTGCCCACAGCGGGAGAAGTTTCGTGCCAGACTTTGTGCGCGAAGTGGGTATCGGTTGTCACGATATACACTTCTGCGCCGGCTTTTTGGAATTCAGCGTAGTTATCGGCTGCATCTTCCACTTCGGTGGGGCAGTTGAACGTAAACGCAGCGGGCATGAAAATCACGACCGACCATTTGCCTTTCATGCTCTCATCGGAAACAGTCACGAATTGACCGTTGTGAAATGCTTGGGCTTTGAAAGGCTGAACTTGGGTGTTGATGAGGGACATGGTGTTTCCTTTTGGGTTACGGGTTAAGAACGGTTTGAATGGTAACCCCTGAAAACACTTTTCCCCTTCAACGGAGTTTGATTGATCCAATGGTCGTCATTGGGAAAAACTATGTGGGGGGTGCGGGTTCATCATTTCGCCCCATGACCGTCGCCATGAAACACCTTGTGGTGAATCCGCTGCAATGACCACCACACACCACCTGCTACAAAAGGAATAGCTATAGCCGCAGTCATTTCAGCACTCAGCGGCCATCCCCAATACGAAGCGCCTTTTGCAAAATAGCTAATCAGCCCCACGATGTAGTAGCTAATCGCCGCCACTGAAAGCCCTTCAACGGTGGATTGCAGTTTGATTTGAATATCCTGCCGCTGGTTCATGGTGGCGAGTAGGGCTTGGCTGCTTTGTTGCTGTTCGATTTCCACACGGGTGCGCAGCAAATTGCTGACGCGCGACACCCGCTGCGAGAGCAAATCCTGCCGCCGCGCCGCCCATTCGCAGGTGCTGCGAGCCGGTGCAAGGCGACGGTTCATAAATTCGCCGATGGTTTGCAATCCACCCAAACGGGTTTCGTTAATCTCTTCGATGCGTTTATCCAGCAGCTCAAAATACGCGGCACTGGCAGAAAAGCGTGAATAGGTGGCGGCGTGTTGGCTTTCGATTTCGCCCGCCAAGCGCGTGAGCCTATCTAAAAGCTGCGGTTCTTCGTGGTTGGTGGCGGAGCGGATGGCGTGGGCGAGTTCGGCCAATTCGCTCTCGGTACGGGCAAGAGAGGGCGATACCGAACGGGCTGCCGGAAAACCCAGCAATGCTGCCATGCGATACGTTTCAATCTCCAACAAGCGCCGCACCAGCCGACCCAATCGGCGCGGCGGAACATTCTCGCCCGCCAGCACGACCATGCGGGTGAAGCCATCGCTGTGGATCATGAAATCGGTATACACCTCGGAGCAGTTATCGGTGACGGCGGAGGCTACCAGCGTTTCCTCAAACAACACATTGCGCGTGAGCATTTCCGCATTCAACATCCCCTGCGCCAGCACCCAGATATGCAGGTTTGCCAACGCTTGCCCGGGCAGCTTTGCCAACCAGCTTTGGGGGACGACTGCAATCGCGGTATCGGGTGGCTGCTCGCCGAAATGGTCGGCATTCAAACGGCGCACGAATGTCCACGTACAAAACTCGGTGTGCATTTCCCAGCGCACGCGGTAAATCCCCAAATCCAGCCGCACATGGGTGGAGCCGACATCGGGCGTAGGCAGATGGTGATCTCGCGCCAACTGGGTGATATGCGCAAAACTCGCGGCACGCTGCTCGGAATCACACAACATCACCACCCGCGAAAGCGCCACCGGAACCTGAATCGCCTCCGGTGGTCGGGCATGAATTTCGTTATGCAGGGCAATACGCTGGGGGTGTTGGGTGAACATCAATTTTTTCCTTTAATTTAATTCAACGGCGGCGTAGTTGTAATCACTTCTTCGATCACGGTGGTGCCTTCGGCTACACGCAGCGCACCAGCTAGGCGCAGCGGGCGCATTCCATCGGCAATCGCTTGGCGGCGCAGGTCGTCGAGTTGGGTTTTATGGGTGATTTTGGATTTGAATGCCTCGCTGACCACCAGCAATTCGTAAAGCCCCATCCGCCCCCTGAATCCGGTCATGCGGCAATCGACACAGCCCACAGCGCGATACGGTTTATACGTTCCGCTGAGGTTCCACGGTTTGATGAGTTCACTCAACATCTCGCGCTGCGATTCAATGGGCTGCGTTTCGTCGGGTTGCTTGCATTGGGCGCAGAGCGTGCGCACCAAGCGTTGCGCCAAAATACCCAATAACGTGGCGTTGAGCAAATAATGCGGAATGCCCAATTCCAACAAGCGCGTTACTGCCGATGGTGCATCGTTGGTATGCAGCGTAGAAAACACCAAATGCCCCGTGAGCGCGGCTTGCACCGCCATTTCAGCGGTTTCTAAATCCCGAATCTCACCCACCATGATGATGTCGGGGTCTTGCCGCATCAACGCCCTTAATCCTTGCGGAAAGCCAAAATCCAGCATCGGCTGCACCTGCGTTTGGTTGAACGAGGGTTCAATCATTTCGATGGGGTCTTCCACCGTGCTGACGTTCACCTCCTCGGTCGCCACGCGCTTCAAAGTGGAATACAACGTGGTTGTTTTACCCGAACCCGTAGGCCCCGTCACCAGAATGATGCCGTGGGGACGCTTCAGCAATGCCTCCCAACGCTGGGCATCGTGCAAGGAAAAGCCGAGGGCATCCAATTCTTTCACGGTGTTCTCAGGGTCGAAAATCCGCATCACCATTTTTTCACCAAACGCGGTCGGCAACGTGGAAAGGCGCATTTCAATTTCATCGCCGCTTAAATTGCGGGTTTTGATGCGCCCATCTTGCGGACGGCGTTTCTCAATCACGTCCATGCGCCCCAGCAGTTTAATCCGCGCGGTCATGGCGTTGTGAACGCCCATCGGCATTTGGTACACCTGATGCAGCACGCCATCAATGCGAAACCGAATCACGCCCTGTTCGCGCCTTGGCTCCAGGTGAATATCGCTGGCGCGTTGGTCAAAAGCGTATTGCCAGAGCCAATCCACCACCTGCACCACGCTTTGATCGTTGGCATCAAGCTGCTTGGTGGTGCGCCCCAGTTCGACCAGTTGTTCAAAGCTGCCGCCCGCATTGTTGCCCGATTTGTTGGCGGCTCTGACCGATTTGGCAAGGGCAAAAAATTCCGCCGTATAACGCTGAATCTCCTGCGGATTCGCCAGCACACGGCGCACACTGCGGCGCGATTGGCGCTCCACTTCCGCCACCCAGTCCACGACAAAGGGTTGCGACGTTGCCACCGTTACATCGTGCGGCGAAACCTGCACGGGCAAAATGCGATGGCGTTCGGCGTAGGCTGCGCTCATGGTATCGGCGACCTTGCTGACATCGACCTTGAGCGGGTCAATCCGCAGGTATTCCATGCCAGTGCGCTGGGCGAGCCATTGCGTCATCAGCTCAATATCCAGCAATTTGTTATCCGACTGCCGCCGCATTGACACCGCCGCCAGCCGCACCAGCGGATGCTGCACACTCTCAGCCTGCGCACAACGGGCGATGGTGCGAAGCGCTTGCTCCTCCGAAATCACTCCATCC
>CALMCD010000391.1 GCA_937863075.1 uncultured Rhodoferax sp.
ACTTGGTCATTTTTTTGCGCTTGGCCATTGACTGATTGGGTGACTTTGGTGGCGTAGGCTTGTGCAGCTTTGGCATGCGCAGCGGCAACGTCAGCATCACGCTCCCCCACCCCGAATTGATAACCCGCACCAAAAGCAGTCGCTGTTGATGCAAGGAGTATGACAACAGCGGTCTGGTTCATAGCCGTTTAGCTGTTGGAGATGTAGGATTCGATGTTATAAGCACCGTCTTTCCACATCTTGGATTCAGTCGCCGACATTTGGACTTTGGTGGCAATGGATGCCCAAGCATCACTGATTTCCTGCGGGTCGGTGGACGTGGAATTGACTTTGACCTCAGCATTGGGCAGCACTTTGCCCAGCAATGCGATTTGGGGTTGGGTCAAGCCAAACTTGTTGGCTGCTGGGCTTTTCATAGCTCTTTCCTTTGTAGTTAATGAGCCACGAGTGTCCCTTCGCGCGTGTTTTTGGGCAATTTGCGCCCCTTCAACAGCAAAAAACCCCGCAGGGCGAACCGTGCGGGGTTTTGGCTTGTAACGCTTGCTGGCGCTGGGCTACATGGATGCAAGGTCAAGGCTAATCTGCTGGTACTTGTCGGTATCTCCTACGCGCTCGTAAAAGCGGATGTACTCTTTTGTGCTGGATACTTGCACCGCGTCACCAATGGCTTGCATAGCGGTTTTCCAGCCTTCGTCGTCAATGTTCAGTCGGCGCAGTTCGAGGACGCGCCCAATGTTGATTTTCCCCTCTTTGTCGGTCTGAAAAGCCCCGTGAACAAGTACCTTGATTTTGTCATTCGACCCTTCTGACCATTCGTTGATGCACTTATCAACAAGCACTTTAGCTGCTTGCAGCTTTTGGTCAAACGTAATCCGTTCTGCGACTTGGATTTTGATTTGCAGCTTGCCGTCAAAGCTTGGCAGCGTGATATTACCCTTTTTCCCGCCGATGGTTACACCATATTGTTCGCAGGACATATCGACAAACGCCTTAACATCGCCAAATGACAAAGCGGCGAATGCTTTCATGGTCTCACGAAGGGATTTAGCCTTTTGCACCAACTCTTTTACGAGCTGATCGCGTGCCAAATCAATCGGCTTAATCATAGATTCAGGAACTAAACGCCCTTTCGCGTCTTGCATAAACCCTGCTGGTACGACTTGTTCACTCTTCATTTTCATTTCCTTTTGGTTGGTTGGTTAATTGCTTCAATTTCCTGTAACACTCCGCAAACGCTTCGCGGAGTTGTTTTTCGTGGCTCTTGATAAGCCCTAATGCTTTCGCTTTGTCCTTTATCGCTACCAGCGCATCCATCGTTCCGGCTTTGTTCATTCGCAAAATTGCTACGTCGGTGTGGAACTTGCTGACGGCATACGTCAATCGCTTGGGGACAAATTCGCCTGTTTGGGGGTCAATCGTCCCGCCGTGGGTTACCACATGGTTTTCCGGCTGCATACAACACCCGATTCGTTGAGATTACCGAGCGGTTCGGTAAAGGCTTTGCTACGAGTCACAACACCGAATAACGTTACAAAGAGCACCATGCAAATCACCGTCATAGTGAGTGCGTAGGCGTACAAATCAAGGTATTGCTGATCCCGTTGCTGTGGCGTTTTGATTGGTTTATTCATGGCGGCTATCTCCAAAATTGGGGCCAAACGTCTTGCGCAAATCACCGTTTTGCACCACCGAGATGCTGACTTTCCCGTTTCCGGTGAGCATGGCGCGGGCAATACGGTAAGCGGTCAGGATGCTGGGTGCGTACACAATTTCTGCGTATGTAACGCCTT
>CALMCD010000392.1 GCA_937863075.1 uncultured Rhodoferax sp.
GGAGAGTTGCCATTCCGCATTACAGCCTTTGCGTGGTTCAATGGGTAGCAATCCACTTTTCTTTTTTTGTCCACAGGTTTTATTATTGATGCAACTATGGGCATAGTTAGTATAAATAAAACACAAATCAGGATGTGCGTTCTCGCCCGCTTTGGGTTTGATGTGTTCCACTTGCCCTTGCGTGGAATTTAATGTTTGCTCGCAGTACACACATAAACCACCTTGATCTTGATTGAGAGCAGTTTTAACCGCATTTTTGGTTGTTTTAAAGGCAGGACTTTCAAAATCGGCTACGGTTGCGGCTGGATTATCGGTACGGAATTGCGTTAATTCCGGCGGTTCGGGTGAACGATGTTCTAATTCCACCATGTTCACGCTCCTTTTTGGGCTTTACGTTTTGCCAAAAAGCGCCATGTCGTTAAATCACTTTCGTGGATTTGATAGCCTTTTTCATCAAGCGTTTGGCGCAATTTTTTTGCTTCTTCCGTTTCTTCTTTTCCGGCACGTACCAGTTGCTCAAACGCTCGCACCGTATCCATTAACTCAATGGGCGGTTGTTTGGGTGTATTCATAATTTTGGCAAGTGCATCACCCGATTCATGTGCCAATGGGCTAAATTCCGGCATTTTCCCTTCCGGCAATATACGGATATTTTCCCGCCGCACCGTACTTAAAACCTGTGGACTATGCGTGGTGACAATAAACTGCATTTTAGGAAACGCATCGGTAAGCGATTTCAAAATGGTTTGTTGCCATTTAGGGTGCAAGAACATATCCACTTCATCAATTAAAACTACACCATCGGTTTCTTTCGCGGCGTTTTCTCCTAAATGCGGATTTAATTTGCAAGCGCGATAGGCAATATCGGCGACCATTGCAATGGTATTACGGATACCATCGCTGAGCATTTCAACGGGAATAAAGCCATTTTCATCATGACGCATAACCAGTTGTTTATTCTGGCTAGAACGGTATTGCAAACTATGCCAACCAGTTGTTTCTTTGGTTACCGAATCTACTGCACCTTGAATCACTTTAATAATGATTAAAAAACGCTTTCCGTCTTCACTTAATGGAACGCCTTCTTCTTGCGCATCCATTTGCTCTTCTCGATAGCTACGATTCACCCATCCAAACCACGATGCAAATTCTGAGAAATTCACTTCGGAAGATAAGCAATCAGAATAGCCAGATAAACGGGAAAATTCATCATAATTAAATGTTTTTTCTTTTGCTACGGAAGTAGATATTCCCCCCCTCCAAACCCTACCTGTGCCAAGGCATCGAATTAAAGGTAAATTAGCTACATTTGTATCTTCATCGATAAGTAATTTCAATGATTGGATATATTCTTGAACTTTTTGAATATCACCTTTCAAGATATTTTTTTGAAAAGTTGGAACGACGTATTCTCGCCACCATTCAATATTTTCTATTGAATCCTGAAATAGGCAACCGTTAGCTTTAACAATACAGGGGAATTGCTGTTCCATATTTTTATTCACCTGCAAAGATAAACGGGTATCAGAATTCTCAATATAAAAAATTTTGAATTTTCTATCTAGATTCAATCCTTGAAAAAAGGGGGATATAACCACGCATACAGCCTCCAAAACCGCCGTTTTCCCCCCACCGTTCTCCGCAATTAACACCGTAAGCTGCGGGTGTAAATCGAGTTCGAGATGCTCAAAGCAGCGAAAATTTTGCAGGGTGAGTGAGTTCAGTTTCATGGCAAGGTTCGGCAAAAAGTTGATAGTTCGCACTGTAGCGGATTGTGCGCAAAGCGCGGTTTGGCACTATCATTCGGATTGACGTG
>CALMCD010000393.1 GCA_937863075.1 uncultured Rhodoferax sp.
ACCCAGAAAAAAATGAACCCATGAACCAAGTCACCATTTATACCGACGGCGCTTGCAAAGGCAATCCGGGCGTGGGGGGCTGGGGTGTTTTACTGCGCTCGGCAACGGGGGTGGAAAAAGAACTGTGCGGCGGTGAACAAGAAACCACCAATAACCGCATGGAAATGATGGCGGTGATTCAGGCACTTTCCGCCCTCAAACGCCCCTGTGCCGTCACGCTGTATTTGGATAGCCAGTATGTTCTCAAAGGCATCACCGAATGGTTACCCAACTGGAAAGCACGCAACTGGAAAACCGCCGCCAAGCAGCCCGTTAAAAACGCCGATTTATGGCAGCAACTGGATGTATTGACCTCACAAAAAGGACACACCATTGACTGGCAGTGGGTACGAGGTCATACCGGCGATGTCGGCAATGAACGCGCCGACGCTTTAGCCAACCAAGGGATTACAACATTATGAAAAAAACACTGTCCACGCTATCCCGCCTCACATCGCTTTGCTTCTTGGTGGTGTGTGCGAACGTATCGGCGCAATCAGCACCGGCATCCGCATCATCAGCATCCACATCGGCATCGGGGGCTGGGCGTGCCTCGGTAGCTATCCGCACGATCGCGGCAAAAAAGCGGGATTTTGATATTCAACTCGAAAGCATCGGAACCGTCACCGCGACTGCCATCGTCGACATCAAACCCCAAACCAGTAGCCCCGTGACCCATGTGCATGTGAAAGAAGGACAGTTTGTCAAAAAAGGGGATTTGCTTTTTACCCTTGATGGTCGCGCGGATGAAGCCAATGTCGCCAAAATTCGCGCCCAAATGACCAAGGATGCCGCGCTGCTCGCCGATGCCCAACGCCAGTTGGTGCGCAGCAAAGAACTCATCGCCAAAGGCTTTGTATCCCAAGGCGCGGTCGATACCATTCAGGCGCAGGTAGATTCCCAGCAAGCCAATTTACTCGCCGATAAAGCCGCATTGGATGCCGCGCAACTCGCCCTTTCCTACACCCGCGTGCGTGCGCCGAGCGGGGGGCGTTTGGGGGTTATCAATGCGTTTGTTGGAACTTCGGTGCTCGCCAACCAAACCGCGATGGTGAGTTTGACCCAATTGAATCCGATTAACGTCAGTTTCAGCGTACCCCAAAGCACATTACCCACCCTGTTGGGAGGATTGAAAGACGGCAATATGTTGGTCACCGCGCAGTTGCCTGATAGCCCGAATGCCCCGCCGCTCAAGGGTCGCCTCCAGTTTGTCGATAGCATGGTAGATGCCGCGACGGGAACGATCAAAGCGCGTGCCAGCTTCGACAACACCCAGTCCACGCTATGGCCCGGTGCGTTTGTGAAGATGCAGCTACGTTCCCAGACCCTCCGAAACGCGGTGGTGATTCCCACAGTCGCCCTCATCTACAGCCCCAAGGGAACGATGGTTTACGTAGCCGACAATGGTAAAGCGGTGGCGCGTCCCGT
>CALMCD010000394.1 GCA_937863075.1 uncultured Rhodoferax sp.
GATGAGTTGCGTGACTTGGGAACCGAAGTCGAGAATGAGGATTTTTTGGTGCATAAAATAAAAAAATAAAGATAAAAAAGTATGGCCGTATTTATAGTTTTTTGATTAAGAATAAGAATTCTTTGTGTGGTGTTTCAGCATCCCGAATCCATTCGTTTGTCCAGCGCATATTTGCCATGACGTTGCGACGATAGTCCACTTCAACTACTTCCAGTAATCGACCATTTTCTTCAATCACTTGCTGAAGTTGCTCCGCCGTTGCTCGCCCGCCAGAGCTGTAGGAAAGGATGATGTGTTGAGCGCGAACTGTTGCAAGTGCTTGGCGAATCGCTTCTACGGCAATCAGTTGCCCTGCTGGATTGCGTCGAAATTCTTCAAAAACCGATGCCGATAGAGAATCAGAAGTGTCGGCACGCCGCTTTACTTTACCAAAAATAGGTGGCATATCGTTCAAGATTACAGAAGTCCACACATGGTAATACGCACTATAACGCACCCGTGAAGGGGGCATTTTTTCATTGTTAGAGCCGTAGGGCGGGTCAAGGTACGCTAAATCCACTTCAACATGGGGAAGAAGGTCAAAAATATCCCCACGGTAAACACTATGCGATGGTTTCTTATCCGTATTATCCAAAAGTGCTGGGACTTTGAGTTGTAGCGGCTTGTAGGAACGTGGTGACCACTCATTCAGATAGGAAGCGTAATGCCCCAGCGTACTATCCACCTCATCCAACGCATGAATCAGACTGGTGAGTAAAACAGAGCGCTCCACAGAACTGATTTCGGCTTGCTTTTCAAGTCTATCAATTTCTATGCGAATAGCATCTAAACGGCGTGTATTATGAAGTTGCCACGGTTTTTTTAATCCATCAGCACCCATAGAACATTCTTTACTTCCATCGCCACCATAATGTTCCGTAAACCATCCATTGTGGGGGGGGAGTTGATTCAAATGTGCAATCAGCGGTGCATAGTGTGCTTTGGGGTAGGGGTTAAGGAGGTAGCAAGAGGCAAATACTTCTGACCATGCCGATATATCGTTGGCAATAACGGTATAACCACTTTGGGCAAGGGCTTGGGATACGCGCGTTGTCCCTGCAAAACCATCTAATACCGTTCTGGGATTAACTTTTTTGGCAAGTGACAAAATATAAGGAAGTATTTTTTGCTTAGAACCCGCATACTTTATGCCTTCGGTCGGTGGCGCTTTAACCACCAAATCATCAAAAAGGTCTAAGGCTTGCATTATTTTTCTGCGCATCAATATCGGATTTTAATTTTTCAAGCGCTGCTTCATGTCCCGCTGTGGTGGATAGTAAAGCGTGTGAAAATAGTTTCACCAAGATGGGATTATGTTCATAAGTAATCCAACCATTGGTCAGGCTGAAAAAATACTTCAATCCATTTTTGGTATGTGTCCATAATCCGCGTTGAAGCGCATTCGCAGTGCCACTGCCATAGCGAACCTCGCACACATAATCACCAGCAGCATCGTAAAAACGGTACACCGGATGCTTGCGCCCTTTGCCTTCACTCTCATAAACAACACGCGCCACACTTTGCATTGCTAGTGTGTGGTCAAAAACCAATACATTGCAGCGTTTTTTGCGTTCATCATAAATGAGTGGAAGCACATTCAGTGCATTAAAGTCGGAAAAAACAGGGTCAGCCCACAATTTCGCAATAGATTCTTCTCCTTCAATAACCGCTCCCATTTTTTCGAGGGTAGGGAACATTTGAAATTTTTTATCGGTTGAAAGTTGCAATGGGCCGTCGCCATAGGCTTTAAGACTTACAGGGAATGTATCTTTTGTAATTTCGTTGATTATTTGAATATCTTCTTCGTGTTCTTTCGCTCTGAATAAATCTTTGCCAACGTGTACCGAGCGATAATCGTACATATATTGGTTGATAAATTCAGCAATGGCAATTTCTGCTAAATCACCATGGGTTTTATTACCAATAAGCCGCATTGTAAAGACATTACTCAATGTGGTAGTAATGAGATGTGGGTATTTACAAAGCAACAACTGAAAACGGATAGCAAATTCTTTGTAGGGAGAATTGTGATGGTTATTCATTATTATTCCTTATGGGAAGTAGCGGCATTTTAATCACATTCATTTTCCGGCACTTCCCATATTCCTTAATCAATCCGCCCGGTAATTCGGCGCTTCTTTGGTGATTTGCACGTCATGAACGTGGCTTTCACGGATAC
>CALMCD010000395.1 GCA_937863075.1 uncultured Rhodoferax sp.
ACTAATTGCTGGCGGGAGTTCCTAAAAATAATCTTGCCCATAGTCGGGGTATTCGCCTCTTTGCCGCATCTCGCGCATTTAGCCATTTTACCCTCGCTTCACTTTTCGGATTGACACGCTGGGCTTCCCATCCACGCGGTACTTGGAAAGCCATTCATTGCCCGGTGCGCCAATGATAGCATCCAAAGCTTTTGCGTCGTATGTCGTCCGCCCATTGCTGAATACAATCTGATAGCCCGCGCTGGCATCCGTTACCGTCTCTCCGGTGAAGACGCCAACGGCACGCAGCTCCGCTTCCGTCTCGGCGATACTGGCGTTGACGGTTTCAAGATGCTCGTCAAACTCGGCATTGATATCGCGAATCGCTATCCTCACCTCTTCGGGCGTAGCGAGATGGATGGCGGCTTGGCGATCCATCTCGCGCAGATCACGCGCATCGGTCAGCTTTGCCAGTTGGCTCAAAAGCTCCCGCACTCTCGCCTTTGCTTCATCGGGATAAATAATTTCGCTCATGGTGTTTCCTTGGCTGGTTTAGCCGCCAGCCTCGGCAAGTTTGGGCTTATCGGCAGAATGCCGCTTCCTTTGCACGGTCTACAGTCTTGCAGCGCTTGGTTTGGGTCTTGCGATACTTATGCTCAGTTTGCGCCCCAATCCAATTTTTACCCTTTGCCGCCTCAACATTGAAGCGCTCCCAAACATCATCATCCTTGAAGGTGATGTGGATGGTGCCTTTTTTGAAGATGCGGATTCGGAAGAACTCGCTTTCAATCTGCGGTGCGGCTCCGGTCTTTTCATTCCAGCGGGACGCGCTTCTGATGCCGCGCACAGTCTCGATAACAGAGTTGTAGATTGTCCTGATCGACGTAAAGGCGCGCCCCTCAACAAAACAGATTGCCTTGTCGATATCGTTGGCAATTGCTTCCTCGGCACTATCCCAGTACGTTTCCCATTCACCGCCCCAACGAGCGGCGCGAATGGGCAAAATCACCTTTTTATTGACCTTGTAGGCATCATTCGTTACCCATCCCTCTGGGTGAATTTTGTTCTCAGTGTCATAGGATGTCATCTTGTCGAATGTGCTTGTGATGCACTCGGAACGAATCTGATCACGTTGCAGAGTGAGCATTTCGAAGACTTGCATGATGTTGGCGACTGTAAACGCCATGCGGTTTGTATTCGCCACAAAGTTTTTAAACTCTGCCTGGACCTTGCTTGTGGCGATGTCGGCAATCTTCGTGCGATTGAGTAAGTAATTCCAGAAGCGCGCCTTCAGTGAGTCCAAGTCTTTGTTGAGGGCAATCGCTCGATTGTCGCGCTCTGATTTGTCGGCTTCCTTCTGCTTGCGCACAATATCTTCGGGTGTGCCGGTCGGCTTATCGTTCAGCGTCTTGGTGTGGAAGTAAAACCTGCCAGAAAGTTCGCTCTTGTCGATTACTACCTGTCGGGCTGCGTTGTAGCTGGATACAATTGATTCCAACATGTTGGTGCTGGCAATGGAGAACTCTTCATAGCTACTGCCGCCCTCGGCTGTATCCTGCTCATAGTCGCCACTGCCACCAAACGACCCCCCATTACCCAGCGCTTCACGC
>CALMCD010000396.1 GCA_937863075.1 uncultured Rhodoferax sp.
CGCGCTTTAGCGTATTGGGTCATACCCCCGGCACGATGGTGATTCCACCCGCCACGATTAACGTGCCTGCGAGTAAAGAATTTCCGTTTACGCGGGATTTAAGACGGGATTGATTGGCAAAGCCAAGACGGGGTAGCGGTTATTCATTGAATCAAAAATAGCTACTACCCCCCCAATATGACAAAATACTGACAAAAATAACAATAATTCGTCAAAAATAAGTTGTATAGATAATTTTTATCCAAGTCGTGACTTTAATCACGATTGTGAAGATAAATAAATTGTTGTCAGTATTTGGACAGAATAGATTTCTACATTAAATCGTCTTTAATAACTTTTTAGAAAGGCTTTTTTATGCTTAAATATGCTGGGCGATCTGTTATCTTTATTGCCTGTTCAATTTCATCATTAACTTGGGCTACTCAAACCACTGATTCTGATTTAGTTACTGATTCTTATCTTGTAACCTTTAAGAAAGATTCAAGTGGAAATTCAATTGTAAAAAAGAACGTACAAAATAATAATGCTGCTAAGAAAAATGGGGTTCCTTTTGGTGAACATAGTACAGGTCAAGATAAAAAGGCACTTGCCGCGACTTTAGGGGTTAATGGAGAGATTGCATCTATTTTTGAAACAATTGATTCTGCTCATATTCGCATGAGTGCAGTAGAGGCGGATAAATTACGTAAACATCCATCAGTAGCAGATATTGAACAAAATAGGATTACTACGTCTAGTGCTACGAATCAATATTCTCCAGGATGGGGATTGGATAGATTAGATCAAACCAATACAAATTTGAATAGCATTTACTCCTATACTGCCAATGGAGCAGGGCAAACAGTGTATGTACTCGATACTGGATTAGACCTTGCAATACCGGCAGTGGCATCAGAATTTGGTGGACGAGCCTCGGTTATTTTCGATGTGAATAGTGGTGGTACTGGAGCTGATTGCAATGGACATGGAACAAGGGTGGCTAGTGCTATTGGTGGGGCTTCCAATGGAGTTGCAAAAGGCGCAAGGATAGTTGCAGCTAAAATTACATCTGCTTGCACTGGTAATTCTGATACTGCGACATGGGCACTCGCCTTTAATTGGTTGGCAGCAAATGCACCCAGAGGAACTATTGTTAATCTTAGTTCAGAGATTGCGGCACGCAACGCATTGGGACAGTATGTGTGCGTTGGCTCTGGCAACCCTGTAGTTAGTACAGTAGTTGAGAGTGCGATTAAAGCTGCTTATGCAGCAGGAATTATTGTGAATGTTAGTGCTGGTAATGATAGCTGCAATACTGCCTATTACACTCCTACTCGTATGGTGGAGGCATTTGTGGTTGGGGCAACCGATAGTTCACGTTTAGCCTTTGGACAAGATGCAAAAGCGAATTATTCACGGACTGGAACTAATGTATCAACATTTGCTCCTGGAACTTCTGTTAATCTTCTTAATTGGAATGGTCAGCAAGTAACAGATAGTGGAACTTCTTTTTCTGCTCCTTATGTGGCAGGTATTTTTGCGTTGGCTTGCCAAGCAGTTGCCCCTTATTGCAGTCAAGCCAATGTTGCTGATATTTACAATAATTTTAGAAATACAGGAACATTAGGAACTGTAACTGAGTCTAATGGTAGTCCATTGATTGGAGCAACATCGAGATTTATTTCCAAACAATCTTGGTAAGTTAGTGTAAATTTCACATTCCGTTAAAGAGCGGAATGTGATAAATTGAGGAATAAATATATGTATTTCCCTAGGATTTTTTTAGCAGCAGCCATTGCATTCTCATGCACAGCTTACGCCCAAAATGCTGCAACTTTTGATAATAAAAAAACGGTAACTATTCCGCGAATTGACACACCAGAACAAGTTGCACAATATCAAAATGTGACTTTTGAGGTGGATTCCAATACCAATGGATGGAAATTAACAGGTGGGAATGTTCTAAACTCACAAACTCCAGGTTATCAAGTAGGTAGTGTCAATCTTGATAAAGTGGAAGTGGTAAAAACAACATCATTTCCAGTGGGGATTTATCTTAAAGCAATATCAGCTAATGTGAATGGATGTCCTATGATGGATTCCGTCAGGATATATCATAAATTAGTTGAATCTCGTTTTTATGTCAATATAAGCGTTCCAAGTTATGTTAATGACAATACTAACCCACAGTATGCTTGCACGGCAGATCGTAAACCATTCAATCAAACGGTGGTTTTGCCAGTGTATGGATTGAAGGCTGGGACGTACTTTTATGATGTGAATGGCATTAAGGGTTCTTTTATCATTGATATTGATAATAAATTTGCAACAGATATTAGTAATTGATATTAACTTTCATCCATATAGATTTTGCCGATGTGATGGCGGATATGCGCGATGCGGGTTACGCCTTCGATGCAA
>CALMCD010000397.1 GCA_937863075.1 uncultured Rhodoferax sp.
GGCTTCGCAGCGAATTCTTGGCTCCGCGACGAAGTTCATCCCCACCTAAGAGATTCCCATCAGAGGAACGCCGACCGTGGAAAAGAGCCAGCCAAACCCCTTTCATTAAGAGAGAAATTCATGTCTACTTTCAGCGCAAAACCCGCTGAGGTCGTACACGAGTGGTTTGTGGTTGACGCGACTGATAAAGTCCTCGGACGAGTAGCCAGCGAAGTTGCTCTCCGTTTGCGCGGCAAACACAAGGCCATTTATACGCCTCACGTTGATACCGGTGATTTCATCATCATCACCAACGCATCCAAACTGCGTGTGACTGGTACGAAATCCTTGGATAAAGTGTACTACCGCCACTCCGGTTACCCCGGTGGTATTACTGCTACCAATTTCCGTGATATGCAATCCCGTTTCCCCGGTCGCGCACTGGAAAAAGCGGTTAAAGGCATGTTGCCCAAAGGTCCCTTGGGCTACGCAATGATTAAAAAGCTCAAAGTGTATGGTGGTGCCGAGCATCCCCACACGGCTCAGCAGCCTAAAGTGTTGGAAATCTAAGGAGCTACCATGATTGGTGAATGGAATAACGGAACCGGTCGTCGCAAATCCAGCGTTGCCCGCGTATTTCTGAAAAAAGGCTCTGGCCAAATCGTTGTGAACGGCAAAGCCATTGAAAAATTCTTTGGTCGTGCTACTTCTATCATGATCTGCAAGCAACCTTTGATCTTGACAAACCACGCTGAAACATTCGACATTATGGTGAATGTAGCTGGCGGCGGTGAATCCGGTCAAGCTGGTGCAGTGCGTCACGGTATTACCCGCGCTCTGATTGATTATGATGCAACCCTCAAACCCGATTTGAGCAAAGCTGGATTCGTTACACGCGATGCGCGTGAAGTTGAGCGTAAAAAGGTCGGTTTGCGTGGCGCACGTCGTCGCAAACAGTTCTCGAAACGCTAATTCGGTTTTTTTCTGCCGAATCGAAACCGTCCTGGCACTGCTTGGGCGGTTTTTTTATTGGAATTGAGAAGATTGAGGAGCCACAACCCCTATGCGTCTTCGTTTGTTACTTCGCCGCTTCACCGTCAGCGCGCCCCGCATGACCGTCAGCACCAGCCTGCCTTGGCCACTGCGCTGGGCATTGATTGCCATCATGCTCGGATTGTGTGCGGCTATTACCTTATGGGCATTTGAATTTGGCCGTGACTTGGCCTTGGATGGTAGCTCCCGCGCCGAACTCACCCGCCTGCGTACCGATTTAGAAGCTGCGCAACAAGAATTAGCCACACTGAAGGTCGAGCGAGATAAAGCACGCGCCGTCGCCAATACCGCCGATACGCTGGTGACTGCGGAAAAAACCACCCGCGAAAGCCTCGTCGCCCAAAATCGCCTGTTGGAACAAGAAAACCGATCACTGCGTGATGATTTGGGGTTTTTCGAGAAACTCATCCCCACCAACCAAACCGACGGCATGAATGTTCGCGCCCTGAACGCCGAAATGGTCGGGAACAAAACCTTGAAATGGCAAGTGCTGGTGATTCAAGCCGGCAAAAAGCAAACCGATTTTCAAGGAACCCTGAAAGTGTCCTTCACCGGACTACAAAATGGGAAACCTTGGTCTGCCAATTTACCCGGTGTACCGCCTTCTATCAGCATTCAGCAGTACGGGCGCGTCAGTGGCGAATTTGAAGTCCCCCCTCAAGTTGTGGTAAAAAGCATTTCTGTGCAAGTCATGGCGGGAGATACCGTCCGCGCTAGCCACACTACCAAGCTATAACAACACGAGCTATTTATATACATCATGGGGTTTTTCATGTTTAACAAAAAAAAGCAGCCTGCTATTAAAAGTTTGCTGGGTGAGGGAAGTCAGGTCACGGGCGATGTCGCATTCTCTGACGGTTTGCGTATCGATGGCAAAGTGCTGGGTAACATCCGCTCTAGCTCCGAAGACGGTAGCAGCATTTTGGTGGTATCCGAAGTCGCATCGGTCGTGGGGGAAATCACCGCCGATCACATCATCATCAATGGCCACGTCAAAGGGCCTATCTACGCCCGCAAAGTGCTAGAGCTGCAACCCAAAGCACGCATTGAAGGCGATGTACGCTATGCCGCCCTAGAGATGCACCAAGGGGCGCTCATCACCGGACAACTGAATCCTATCGTCGAAGGTTCGGAAGAAAAGCCCACACTCAAGTTGGCGGCAAATAACAAGTAAGCGAACGGGGGCGGGGGGATTCGTTACCATTCACGTATTTAGGCTTGTTTACAAATTACGGAGAATGCCCATGAGCGATACCACCCATCCCACTGACACCCACACCGAAATGCCCGCACCCATTGTCTTTACCGATAGTGCGGCGGCGAAGGTTGCTGACCTTATCGCCGAAGAAGGTAACCCTGATTTGAAACTGCGTGTATTCGTTCAGGGCGGCGGCTGCTCTGGATTTCAGTACGGCTTCACGTTTGATGAAATCACCAACGAAGACGACACCACCATGACCAAAAATGGGGTTTCCTTGCTGATTGATGCCATGAGCTACCAGTATCTGGTCGGCGCAGAAATCGACTACAAAGAAGACCTGCAAGGTGCGCAGTTCGTCATCAAAAACCCCAATGCCACCACCACTTGCGGCTGTGGCTCATCGTTCTC
>CALMCD010000398.1 GCA_937863075.1 uncultured Rhodoferax sp.
TCCTGCACCACCCCATCGGCAGGGGCGGCGATAGTGTGTTCCATTTTCATGGCTTCCATCACCGCGAGGGCTTGACCTTTTTTCACGGCATCACCCGCTTTCACGCTAAACGAAACCACTTTACCCGGCATGGGCGCGGTGAGTTTTCCGCCTTCGGATGCCGTATCGCCCGCATGGGCTAGCGCATCAATCACACCAATTTGTGTAGCACCCTTCGCAGTAAATACGTGCTTGATGATCGGATTCACTCCATTTTCATAAACATGGGTGATATGGCGTTGCGTATTCAAACGCACGTCAATGCCGTTGATGGAATGCGTCAGCGCTTCAAACGCCAGTGCGAACGATTCGCCGCCCACGTTCAGTTGCAGCGCCCCATCGTGCAGCGTGGTGAGGAACACCAAATGCCGCACCCCCGCCAATTCAAAATCAAACCGCCGCTGACTTGAACCGTGCGAACGCCAACTATCGCGCTGCGCCCACGGGTCGATCCAGTTACCGCGTGCGGCATTGGCGTTTTGTTCCTGCAACAAGGTGTGCGCAATCGCCGCCGCCGCCGCCAACGGTAAACCCACTTTTTCTTGGTGAAACAAGACGGCGGCTTCACGCGGAATCAACGCCGTATCCAAATTTGCCAGCGTGAACGATGCGCTTTGCACCACGTTGCGCAAAAACTGCACGTTGGTGGATAAGCCCACGATATGCGTATGCGCTAACGCCGTATCCAGCCGCGCCAAGGCTTGCTCGCGCGTGTCGCCGTGAACGATGAGTTTGGCGACCATCGAATCGTAAAACGGGCTAATCGCATCGCCTTCGCGCACACCGGAATCGACCCGTACCCCATGCGGAGCGCGTTGAAACGCCGCGTGCGGCGGCAAGCCGTAAACGTGCAGCGTGCCGGTGGCGGGGAGGAAATTGTTATCGGTGTTCTCGGCGCAAATCCGCGCTTCAATCGCGTGGCCTTGAATCCGCAAATCGGATTGCTGCAAGGGCAATGGTTCGCCCGCTGCGACGCGCAGTTGCCATTCAACCAAATCGAGTCCGGTAATCGCTTCCGTCACGGGGTGTTCGACTTGCAGGCGCGTGTTCATCTCCATAAAGAAGAAATCCATCGAACCATCCGCGCGTTGTTCGACGATAAATTCGACCGTTCCCGCACCGACATAATCGACCGCCCGCGCCGCTGCAATCGCCGCCGCGCCCATTTTTTCGCGCAGGGCTTGCGTCATACCGGGGGCAGGCGCTTCTTCCAACACTTTTTGGTGACGGCGTTGCACCGAGCAATCGCGTTCAAACAAATACACATAATTGCCGTGCGTATCGCCAAACACCTGAATTTCGATATGGCGCGGGCGTTGCACGTATTTTTCGATTAACACCGCGTCATCGCCAAAACTGTTGATTGCCTCGCGCTTGCAACTGGCGAGGGCATCGGCAAAATCCGCCGCTTTTTCCACCGCCCGCATTCCCTTGCCGCCGCCGCCCGCGCTGGCTTTGATGAGAACGGGGTAACCGATGCGGTCGGCTTCACGCTGCAACAATTCGGGGTTTTGGTCGCTGCCGTGATACCCCGGAACGAGTGGAACGCCCGCTTTTTCCATCAGTTGTTTCGATTCGGCTTTCAAACCCATCGCGCGGATGCTAGAAGGCCGAGGCCCGATAAACGCGATACCCGCATCGGCACAGGCTTGGGCGAAATCGGCGTTCTCGCTCAAAAACCCGTAACCCGGATGCACCGCTTGCGCTCCGGTTTCTTTGGCGGCGGCAAGGATTTTTTCCCACCGCAAATAGCTATCACGCGGCGCACTACCGCCCAGATGTACGGCTTCATCGCACACGGCAACGTGCTGCGAATTGGCATCGGCATCGGAATAAACGGCTACGGTTTTAATAGCTAACTGTGCAGCACTGGCGGCGACTCGGCAAGCAATTTCGCCCCGATTAGCGATGAGGATTTTGGTGAACATGGGTTTACTCCAAGGGTTCGGCAAGGATGGAATCGAAAATTTCTTCTAGTGGTTTCAAGGCGGTTGCAAGTTCATCGCGTATATCGCTATTCATCTTGATGGCGTAGCCAATGCGCGAATAAGCGCTGCCTTTGGTGCGCTGCGTAAGCCACACCTGCAACCATGCTTTATCTTTTTGCGCTTGTGTTTGGTCATTATTTTGGATACACGCTTCCCACTGGTTAGCACACGCAGCGCCCGCAGATTCGGATGGAATAGCACGGCGAATCAGCGTTTCTAATGCGCCCAATGTAGTTTTATTGGGTAATTGATAAGAAACAAAACGGGCGCGATTGTTGATTGTTGTTTGAAGTTCAGAAAGAAGTTTATCGGTATCTGTTAAATTATCTTCTGAATCTAAAACTACGCCTGCAATACGAATACCCGAACCGCCCGATTCATCAAACATCAAATCGACGGTTTCTTTTATGTTAATTCGCCCTTTGGCATCAATCAATTCAATATCGGATTTTTTCAAACCACGCTTTTCGCGTAGTAGCGTAAAAATATCGTATTCATCTGCGCCCTCGCACACCAATACCCGCGCTGACTGTAATGCCCTATCGTTCAAAGAGGATGCCATTTCAACGCACCTCCATATCACGTTCCATCATGCGCAACATTCGTTCGCCTTCAATGCAAACCGCTTTGGTATTGTCACCATCGCGCTCTAAACGGATAACTTGAAATAATTCTGGTTTATCAGAAAAAACTTCACACGCAGCGCGTAGGCATTCCCAGCTATGCGTTGTAATTAACGATTGAATATCATTAT
>CALMCD010000399.1 GCA_937863075.1 uncultured Rhodoferax sp.
TTGATCTAGCCACCTATAATCAACCTATAAGCTGTACCGGTTTGAATATCGGCGCCTCAACAACAAAACAACCCGTGTTAATATTGCTTTTGCTTGTGTCCATAACTAAGAACTTGTGCGATCTTTCGTTGTAGTGCTTGGCTCGCCCATGTGAGGACATTGATTCAGCATTCAAACTTGTCAAAATTTCAGCCATTTCCGTTTTGTTCTTGAAGAATCGGTTACCGAATGACTTGAACAAGTTGTTGGTATTCTCTAGTCCAGAGTCTGTACAAAACACGTAGCGAATCTGTTCGCGCAAAGTTGGATTAATCAATCCCCTCGCGTACTGCGCGGCAATAAACACGCTACAGTTGTAATGCCTGAAAGTGGTTATTAACCGCATAAACGTTTGGCTATTCTGCGAACTAATGAGTGAACCGATCAAATCGTCGAAGATGATGAAGTTTGGCGGCATGTCCATATTTAGGTTTTTGCGCATATTGGCTAACACACCCAAATAAGACTTGAGAATTGACTCGCTATACCCGACAGTTATGTTTTGACCCATGTAAGCATAAGCATTCGAAAAGTTGGTGCGTGTAAAACACCAGCCGAACTTGAAGATTCCATGGTGTGCGATCTCCTGTATCAGATACTGTAGTAGGTAGCTTTTGCCGCTTCCAGCCGCTCCGATGAACGCGAATATACTTGGCAAGTCGAACGTCTTCCCGAATAATGTCGTTTGGTTTGACAATGATTTTGACATTCTTGATTAATTTTCTTTGTTGGTAACTATATACAAACCAAGAAGAAAAGTAAAGTAAGGAAAAAAATGGGCTTATTCGAAGACATCGGACTTGGCTCGATCGGTGAAAGCATTGACAGTGGTTTCAATGGAACTTTTGGTGGTGCTTCTGACATATTCAACAATTCGGTCGACTTGACAAAAAACTTAGGCAACGCAGTAGGCACAGCCGCAACTAATTTGGCTTCGTTCTTGAATCCACAGACCTTGACCATCATTCTATATGTTGGTGGAGCACTTGTTGTTTACAAGATAGCTAAGAGTTGAGGAAAGTAGTACCCTTTCATTTATTTGGGTAGCGATTTAATTATTTTTTTAATAAAAGGTTTCGCTTGTTTTAATATACTTTCCAAATACAAACGCATAAGAAATGAGCAAACTTCAAACATTTCAGAAGGTACCAGCGCCTCTATTAACTATGGACGGCGTACTGAGACCTGTACAAGACGAGTTCACGTCAGACAAAGGAGCAATTCAAGTCGTCAGAAAGACCGGAAGCACAATTTACTCGACAGACTCGTCCAAGATCACAATTCGAGACGTGTCCTTGAGTGCATCAGACGCGAAGTTCTTACAAACAGACAACACGGTGATCGAAGTCCCGTTCGAAAAGTCAATGACTGGTCCAGTAAAGCGAGTATGGCTCGAGTTCACAGTCACTCAAACAGCAACTCAGAGCTATCTGCTGCCTGTTCCTTACTGGTTCAAGACCATTGAACTGGTGGTCAAGGGAGCATCGGGCGACCCCATCAAGACCTTTTATCCCGAAGAGATGTTGCTTAACATCGCGCTTCTAGATAGCTCAGAACGTGAATATGTCAAGTCTGAAATGAACTTTGGCAAGAACTCATGGCTATCGGCAGCCAAATTACAACAACCAGCCGCATCCGCCACTGTTAAATTCCGGATGCCCATTCTTCACAACCCTATTGAACTCTGTAATCTAAACATGAAGTCATCGCAGAACGACCTCATTTTCAGACTCAAGTCTCGTGCCGCTCTTGAGAATCAAACGGGGGCGCCCACTCTCGACGCCATCAAAGTCATTAGCGAAGAATACGATCTGTCCGAAGCTAGTTATGCTGCGATCAAACAACTCTACAGTTCGCAGTCTGTTGCTGGTGATTTCCTTGACTTTCAAAAGATCAGCTATGTTCAAACACTCACGTCTGGAACTGAAACCCGACTAGACCTGAAGCCTGTAAACAACAGTTTCTCGCCGTTCATCCTTATAGCTTTCCGGGCTTTGTCCTCGCCTGACACTCAAGTAAATGACAAGAATCTCAATACATATTCAAGCCTTGGACCAAACGCAATTGTCGATTTCAGAAGCAACGGGTTGCTAAGCAGATTCGACCAAACCAAGAGTCTCACTCAGGGACAACTGCGAACTATCAACCAGCGAATTCTGGGCAATTCAGACATGCTCAGCAAGGTTCCTTTTTATATTCTGCCTTTCAGCAAGCACATCCAATCAGCGCTCAAGTCCGCCAGCTGGGCAGGAGGTTGTATGAAGTTTGACGGAACCAACGCTGACATTCGCATCATTCCTTACTCAGGAACTGCTTGTGTTCAAGTGTTGAACGTTGGCGGAACCCCAGCTTCCGGGTCGTACTACTTTGTTTACAAGGGGCAATATTCGGAACTCGTCGCTTACAATGCCACTGCTGCTGTTATGAAGGCAGCATTCGAGAACATTCCGCAAGCGAAAGCTGATGGTCTAGTTGTGACTTTCAACGAAGCCTTGTCGGCAGACGGGTCAATCACAGCAACGTTTGACGTGGCTAACGGGGACGTTGATCTTGTTGAAATCGTTCCTTATAGCTTGGCAACTAGCGCTCCGGCTTTCCTGCCAGGAACTCACGGCACTTACACTGTTCGGGGAGTCGCTGGAATCACCTCGGCAGCGAGTTATGTCGCCGACATTTATGTCGCTCAGTTCAAACAACTCATTCAGCTTCCTGATGGAAACTTCAATCGCTCGACCATTATGCCTTAGTGCGTTTTCAAGCTTAGCAACATCCGAAAAAAATATAGAATCATAAATATACGAACAAAGAAAGGAAGGAAGGAAAAGAAGTATAAAAAATGGCAGACATACAGAAAGGCGAACGCGCCGCCCTTTCGAGCCCAATAGACGTAAACAGTCGCCGTAAATGGTATAGAGAGCAGGCAGCCAAACTACACCCAAACAAAACTGGATTCACAGAAGCGCAAGGGTTCTGTTCGTGCGGGCAGTTCCAAATAGCAAGTGAAGGAATATGTAGGCGATGTTCGCGGGAGCTAGCGGCTGAGATTGAAAAGGCAGCCGAGGAAAAAGCAGCCGAGGAAAAAAAGGCTAGAGACCAATTAATACCGCAGACCAACCGTTTGTCCAGCGATGATGTTTGTGAATACACCAAGCACTTAGGCGAAGCCAGTGATGTTATCAAAGATCTAATGGTTGCCAACGAGAAGCTTTTGTCCAGTCAACCGCTATTAAACACCACGAACGCACGTGATACGCAAGCAATTCGAATTGAAAATGCGAGAAACAGAGCAGCAGAGCACCCGGCAGCCAATTCAAAACCGCAAAAGAAGCCAACACGAGTGCCAGCAAAAGGTAAGTGAAGGAAAACCCTCAATATTTTTTTTGAGGATACTTTCGGACAGTTAATATATAACTGCTTAGGCGTCCAAGAAAGAAAAAGAATGCTAAGAAACCCCAAAGGATTTGAGAAGTTGTTGGAAAGCAATGCCAAACACAACGAACGGGAAGAGAACGTATTTGACGAATCGGATAGCGACAACGACGACGCTTCGCCGATTGTTGGTAAACCTCAACCTCAAAAATCGAAAATAACAAAGAAGCTACTTACTAGCTTAGAAGAGAAGGATCCGGAAGAGTCAACGGAGAAGCTCGACCTCAGACGGATATTGACCGCATACGTTACCAGCGCGAGGTTCTCGCCGTTCCTTAAGAAAATTGGCTACAACACCGCTTACATCAAGAAAATGGACAAGTTCGACGTCGAGAAACTGAAAATAGAAATCTATAAGATCAAGTTTATCATCCGCAATCGAAACTCGCAAAAGTTCTACGAGGAAATGGTATTTGGTCTTGTTTATCTCGTCGAACAAATGTCGCGTGGAAGACTTGCGGGACTGACGCAACTGTGTCGCGCCGACGACTCCTTCTTAGACTCAATCGAGGAAATCCGCATCGAAACAGCAGGCGTATTCATGATTCAATCAAGTAAAATACACGGAGCCATTGTGTTTTTGACCAAGGCATTTCAAACATATGCGCTCAATAAAGCCATCCAGGCTATGCCCTCATCCATTACGATCCAGCCAACACCCGCTGCCACGCTCGAACAACCACAAGGTCAAGACATCAAACCTTCCAATCCATCTAAAAAAACCAAGGCAACGACGTCGAAAAACGAGCCAATTTACAACAAAACATCCCCATTCCAGATAGAGTTGGACTATGACGCGATCGCCGCACTGAATTAATTTATTATTATTTATTTTGTATCCGCAAATATACTACTCACACAACGCACAATGTCATTTTCTGAAAAATTACAAGGATCCCTTGGTCAATCAATGCTCGTCGGCGCCGCATCGGCTGCTGCTGGTCTCGTGTTTTACAAACCCAACGACTTCGTTCAAGTCGGTTCGTGGGAAGTGCCAGTTCCATTGTTCGTATCAGCCGTTGCCGCTGCTGGAAACTTAGGAAGCGATTCAATTGCTGGGCTTATCAAACAAATTCCATATGTTGGCACAAGTTTAGGCACAACTGTCGATCTCGCCGTAGTTCCCGCTGCCGTTGTCACCAGTTTGCTAGTTACCAATCCATCGCTTCTTTCCAGTAATCCCGCCGCCTTCGTCAAATTAGGTGCCGTTGCTTTCGCAGGAAACATGGCTGCGAATTGGCTGATGCCTACAAATCTATCTGGTGACACCAGCTTAGCCAGCAACACTATGTAAAGGAAAGGGTGCTCCTTTCAAACCCTTGCCCCAACCTTTCAACAACGTGTCTGCTTTTTGACCCTAAAAAAAGAATAATCTCTTCCAATGTATAGCTTATCGTAAAGAAAGGACACCTCTGAAACCGAAAAAAATGTCAGAGGCAAACATAGACCAAAAAGACGACAACGACAACGAGAGCGAGAGCGATGAGGACTTCGAGCTGCCTCCTAGCATATCAGACAATTCACGTAAAGAGTTTAAGAATCGAGCACCAACAGACAAAAAGGCTAAAACGAGCAGTTTCTTAGTCACAGTCGACCTGCCCTACGCAATCGACAAGCTCACTGCCCAGGACTACAAGAAATATGCCAAAGACTTTATGAAAGCGTCTTCAGGGTTCTCTGATCAAATACAACACTTTACCAGGAAATTTCCAGGACGTCGAGAGGCGTTCAAAATCCCCAATGTCTTGAAAATATCCAATGAATTTGAGATTGGTACTAAACACAACCATTTGCACAGCCATTTCTTCGTGTCCTTTGATTCTGTTTGTTTCATGGACAATTCCAAAATAGAAAGCTTCTTCAAACAGGCGATGTCTGTGCGACGTAACTGGCTGGGAACCAAACGCCCGTACGTGTCAAGTCGTTCGATGTTGTCGGACGAGACTGTTAAGAATTATATCACGAAAGGGCATCGATCAAGCCAATAATATATAGCAATGTTCCTTCTCTCTTTTTTTCTTGGAAAAGTCTTTCTCTCCTGTTTTATAGAGGGGTTTAGAGGTTTATAGACTTGTCCAACCCATACGAAACAATGATCAAATCCATTGTAAAAGTGAAACCAACTGAAAATTTCAAGAACTTTATTGATAGCAACTCGCACATTTGTATTCCACTTCCTGCGAACCAGCGGTCGAGTTCAACGTCAAACCTATATGCTAACGCACACGCTAACGCACAGGACTCGGTGCGATTTTACAACTTAACAGCGTACGAATCGCCAGGAGAGATCTGCCAATCTATTGGCGAACTTGATGAAAACATATCGTACTGTATATTTGCCTACGGCGAGTCAGGCAGCGGCAAAACATACACAATTGTTGAATCAAGCGAAGCTGTTATCAAACATGTAATAAACGGCGAACTACGTGCTGGACCGATCCGTATTGAAATCTTTGAAATATACAACGAACAAATTTATGATTTACTAAGTGATGATTCCGGCATTGCTCCATTCGCTGCCCTCGAAATGCGCCAGCGCGACGACGAGTTTGTTGTCGATGATCTTTCAATACATGTATGCCATAATCACGACGAGTTCTCAAAACTGCTTGCCCGAGCAATCCGAGCACGCGCTGTTGCTGAAACAAAGCTAAACCGCGCTTCTTCAAGGAGTCACTTAGACGTGCGGATATCAAACGACAGAAAGCCTGGCAGGTATGTCAACGTCATAGATTTGGCAGGAAGCGAGCGAATAAAGAAGTCGGGAGTTAGTGGGACAGGGCTGACCGAGGCTATCAACATCAATAAGTCCTTATCATGTTTATCTTTGGTTCTTTACAAACTTGAAAAGAAGCAGGCTCACATACCGTTCAGGAACTCGGTCCTGACGAAGATATTGATGAACAGCATGAAATCGCAGATACTCGTGATAGCGTGTGTGAACTGCGACAATTCTGAAGAAACAATCAAGACTTTGGACTTTGCCGACGTCGCCCGCCGTGTCGAAATCCGCGAAATTACGAGTTTTGTACCCCAAAAAACACAAGAAGAAGAGGGAGAAGGGTCTCTTTCGGCGGCGAGCACGCGATTGGACTCTCAGGAGCTCCAAAAAACACGAGAATGCCTGGATCGCGCCAAAAAAATAATCTTAAACATCGAAGAATTCCGAGAACGATTGAACTTTGGATTGAACAAAAGGAGTTGATTTTGAAAGGAAAGAGGTGGGAAAGAGCAAAGAAAAAGAGGCGAGAGAAAAAAAAATTCACGCAGGTTTTTCGCCACTTTTTCTCCAAAATTTCGGCTATTTTCCCATTTTTTCGCCAATTTTTTTAGGAGACGGAGATTTAATTGGAACTGCCTAAGAACTGCTTCTTTTGTATTTTGCTTTGTATTCTTTCTGTTTTGCTTTGTATTCTGCGGTCGACTTAATCTTATTGTAATATTTACGCCTCGATGCCACTATTTTATCGTATTTCGCAACCATTTGATCGTCGGTCAAGTGGTCTAAAAGTCGTTCTCGAGCACGAGGCTGCCCAGTACTCTGCCGCGAACGACGGGTATTATTTAATACTCGGTCCAGGTGTTCCTTATATTTTCTTATCTTGTGTTCTTTTATTTTGCGCAATGCTTCTTCTTCGTTATCCTCTTCGTTATCCTCTTCGTTATCCTCTTCGTTATCCTCTTCGTTATCCTCTTCTGAATCAACGTGGTCTAATTTATTAAGATAAATACGAAGTTCAATTAACAATCGTTGTTTTTGAGCCATTACCTCTTCAAAATTGGAACTTAAGTGTTCATATTCTTGTTTGCTCTCTTGCACACATTTGTTTAGTGTCTGATCCATATTACAATGATGCAGTGCTTGTCTGCGTTTTTTCGTCATTTCCAAATATTTAGCTGTGCGATTATTGCAAAGATCTTCTATTTCGCTCTCGAGCTGGCTTATCATATGGTTAATAGTACTTTGCTGCATTTTTATTTCTAGTGGATGTTATAATCGTGTATATATTGGATATATAACTTTTCTTTAAATTAAATTAATCGTGGTAATTAATTATTAAAAAAACAAAATATTTAATTTAAAGAAAAGTTATATATCCAATATATACACGATTATAACATCCACTAGAAATAAAAAATGTCGAAAACATCGAAAATCGCAAAGAAGTCGCCATGTGTCGAAAATAATGACAAGGTCGCTAGCGTATTCAACCAGCTAACAGGTGAAAAATGTTACGATTCGGCTCAAATCAAACAATTATTCAGTCAGATGTTTAAGGACTACTCGAAGAACGTCGTAAACCACTGGTGCGAGCCGCAAACCGAAGAATCTAGTGGTCTCATGATCGATCTAGATGTCTATTCTCAGATAGAAGCACCACAATTGACCAACGACGACTATATGACGATCGCCAAGATCCTGGTTGAGTTCGTTGTTAGCAAAATCGATACCAACCTTCAAGAGGATGCCGATTTCGGCAAGGAGTTCATAGTGGTGGAGATTCGACGTCCTTATGTGACCGAGAATCAAGTGGTGAGACTCGGTTGGAACGCCAAACATCAGGCTTACAAGGATGGATGTCACTATCTGTTTCCCAATTTGCACCTGCATCGAGCAACCAAAAAGTGGTTAATTTCGCAGATGATCAGTGCAAAGATCCTCAACAAAGTCCTGTCCAAATACACTATCATTGATGCAGATGCAGTGATCGATGTTGCAAGTGCGTATGTTCCGACTTTGCTGATTGGTTCCTGCAAGCGGGATAGAAATTTCTCCTATCCTATCAAAGCTATTTATAAGTACGAAGCTGATATAAGCAGCCGAGTTTCTATCAACGCCAAAACAGGTTTGTGTGATGAGAAGAAAGTCATAAGAGGATCATTCAGTCCAATCAGCATTCTGAGCAAGCGAGACAATCCTATCTTGGAATTTAGCCTCAACAAATGGGGATTCGAAACAAGAATTACAGACAAGGAGCATTACGAACTGCTGCCTGAATTCAAAGCGATGATGGAAGCTGCGATTGTGGCTCGGGCGCGGGAACTCGAAGAAAAAAAGCAGACCAACGAAAACTTCAGACCGAGCGACGAGGATATCAAAAGCGTTATGGAGAATCGTGCCGAATTCATGGAAATCCTCGAATATATTGTTTGCTCGTATCAACCTGATCGCGCTAAAGGCTTCAGACCATGGAGCGGCGTTCTGAAATGCCTGAAGAATTTGCAAGTCACTTATGAGCTCGATGAGGAAGCGGTTCTCGAAATAGCCGATATGTTCAGTCAGAGAGGCGCCGTGTCCTACAAAGATAAGACCGATGTATGCAACTATTTCAACCAATGCGAGGTGTTCGGATATTTCTCGATGCTGATGTATTGGCTAAAACAGGACAACGAATTTCGATGCGCACATGCTTGGAGGCGGTACTTCAAGATCTGCCCGCGTAAATCCAAGTATCGATACTTTAGCGATCGGCGAAAACTGCTCTACAAGAATGCAGAAGACGAGAAGAATAAAGTCCGCCGAACTGACACAACTATCGATGAGGCATACGAATGGGCAAAAAACGCGATCTTCTACATTGAGAATTGCGGCAAAGAAAAGTACATCACTAAAGGAAAAAGTTTAAATGTGCGCGAAGGCGTTGAGTATGAATACTTCAAAGAAGTGACGTACAAAGATCTATGCTCATCGACAGATTTCAACATAAGCGTCCTAGACCGAGGAAAAAAGAAAAAGACTCAGGAAAAAAGAAAAAGACTGATGAAAAAAGAAAAAGACCGAGGAAAAAAGAAAAAGACCGAGAAAAAGACCGATGAGCATCTTGATGAGCATCTTGATGAGCCTGATGAGGATGATGAGCCTGATGAGCATCTTGCTGAGGATGCTGAGGATGATGAGGATGATGAGGTGCTTGATAACGCAGCCGAAGTCGCCGACCCAGTTCCGGAATTGCGAGAGTTATCCCTTAAGACTGTGTTTTTGGATGCGCGCCGAAATAATAAACTCGAGACATATGACAAATGTGAGTTCTTTCCTTATTTGAGCGAGAATCCGCTGCCTCACAATGTCTTCAATATGTTCGTCGGTTATCCCATCAAGAGCTACAAACCCAAGATGAAGCTGAGCTACACAGACTCGCACCTGTACAAACACGTCAATGAGCAATTATGCGCGGGCGATCAAACTAATGTCAATTTCGTCAATGCGTGGATTGCACAACTGATTCAGGCGCCTGCAGATGTGCCTGGAACTTCGCTACTCTTCTATTCGCAGCAGGGTAATGGTAAGGATCTGTTCGCCAAGTTCATTTCGCGAATAATCGGGTCGGAATACTCTGGCATCTATGACAATCCAGATATGTTCTTCAGCAACTTCAATTCAGATATGTCCGGGATGCTGTTCTGTGTGTTGAACGAGGTCTGCGACAAAGGAGCTGCTTATGCCAAACACAATCTGCTCAAATCCTACATCACGCGAGAAGAAGCAAAGATTGAGCCGAAAGGAAAAGATAAGTTCAAAGCCAGTGTGTATTGCCGATATGCTCTATTCACTAATAACGCCAATCCAGTGTTCATCGAAAACAGCGACAGAAGATTTGCAATGTTTCGCTGCAAGAACGATTATGCGCAAAACGAAAAGTACTTCAAAGCGATCGTAGATGAAATTAGCAATCCCGACTTTATCAGAGCGGCGTTCGAGTATTACTCAACTCTAGATTATTCGAATGTCAATCTCCGTACAGCTCCAGAAAACGCCTACAAGTTGGAGCAGAAAGTGAGCAACATGCCCGGTCCGCTAAGATTTGTCAAGGAGCTTTACGACGATGAGATCGATTTGACTGAGTGTGGAGGTGTTGCTAGACCGACAAAGAAAGATGTTATCATATCCAGAAACAGTTTGTACGAACTATACAAGGGATCAGCGAGTCGGCGAGGAGATGTCGTAGTTAAGATCGATACGTTTATGAACTGTCTTAGCCAAATCGGACTGAAATGTATCCAAACAAAAGTGGAAGGAGTTAATGTAAGACGGTTATGTTTGTCTAAAAGTGCTGCGCAGTCCGGTTTCCGAAAGTTCTTAAGAAACGAGTCCTTCTGCTTTGAGGAAAAAGACGAGGAAATAGACGAGGAAATAGACGAGGAAATAGACGAGGAAATAGACGAGGTTGAAGTGGATGTAGTGGATGTAGATTTGGTAGATGAGTACTTAGAAACACTAAAATACACGTAAAAACAAACACTAAAAAATGCATATGTTCTTTTTTTGATCTGTTTGCCAATTCTACCCATAATTTCCGAAGTAGATGTGTATGTATTTAGTGGATGTGTATGTATTTAGTGGATGTGTATGTATTTAGTGGATCCAGATGTAGATATGGATGATTACAATCCACTTAGAAATGCATATGTTCTTTTTTTGATCTGTTTGCCAATTCTACCCATAATTTCCGAGGTAGCATAGGGTAGCAGCGGGGTAGCACCTTAAATGCTACCTTTTCAAATTGTATATTTCTATCTATTCCTTATTCTAACCCTATTTATTATATTAGAGTATATACTTTTATATAAAGTAGCAAAGGTAGCAGCACTTTTATAGAGAAAAAAAAATATTTAATTAACAACAACATATTTATTGAAGTAGTCCATTTTTTAAGTGCTACCTTTTTTAGGCTATTTTTAGATTCTCTGATCTATTAAATCCACTCTAATCGGTGAATGGATTGAAAAAACGATGGGTGAAAAGGTAACACTACCTTTTGATACCTTTTGATACCTTTTGATACCTTAACAAAAAATAATAATTAGAATACCGATAGTACGCGAAATAACTGTGGTTTTTTGTTAAGCGCGGATTATGGAACGAGTCAAAAATAAGGCAGAACTTTAATCTAAAGGAACTTCGAAATCTTCGAAATCCAAACCAACTTTCCTGTATCAAAAGTTTATCTTACGAGGTATTTTTTGGCAACAGATCCATCACCTATATCCCCCATTAAAACCCATCTTGGATTAATCATTTCTCCATTCTTGATAGGAATTTGACCAAGTATACCTACGATGTGCCATTCGATTCTTTGTGATCGCGGTACATAAACATCCTCAGGATTATAATTTGTTGCCCATTTCAACCTCGTAGAAGTGACGGTGCTCTTTGTTTCTGGCACAACAACACCGGCAGGAATACGATCTGAATGATAAGATATCATCTTACCGTCTTCGGACCAATTGTAAGCAGTGAACTCTTCTTCGATGGACGCTCCAAACTCATCTTTCTCATATTTGCCCGACCAATAATCTTCAAACACGTTTGACACAGCCGCGATATCCGCCGAGTTCTTTGGTCTAATAACTCCGATAATGTCAGCTGTTGAATCAGCAACAGTAGCTTGACGAAGTTTACCATCTACGAGAACAACAGACGAGCCAATTGGAATCGATTTGCCATCTATGGACTCGAAATACTCGGCATAATCTGCACCACTCGAGCTGTATGCGTTATCAGCGAAGACAGCCCCATTGCCCTGGACTCTGAATGAATTCCCTCCGTTGTTCCAACATACAATATGATTCCAAGTAACAGCAGTCGATGTGTAAGCATCTCCTAAAGATAGCATATTATATCCCGTCGTTAAATCGCCGCCATAATATTGCTGATCGATGAAAACGGCTGGTCTTGTTAAACCGCCAGAGTTCCGAATTTGCGACCAACCACCAAGAGGTGAAAATCTCGCTAAATATGCACCACCCCCATCCCCTGCGAGACCTTGTGAGATTTCGATCGTGTTGGTGTCATATTTATAAATGCCAGAACTTGCCCCAAATTGGAACCCTGGTGATCCGTAATTGCCGACTGGTGCAACAATTGGCAGCGTACTTGTAACAGTTGAGGTGTTTACTCCCAATCGATTGACTCCGCCTGTGGTTATGTTAAGAGTGTCAGCAGCTGAAGAATAAATACCAGTATTAGTATCTGGAGTAAATGAATAGGCTGGAACACCAACTGAGCCTCTTGATGTTAGCGTTAACACACTGCCAATTCTCGCAACTTCTACACCTAATGATGCTAATCCTGTTATACCTGTCGATGGTGAATATATGCCGGTGCCTGTGTCGGCAGTAAACGAGTATACAGGACTGTTGACACTTCCAGCATATGACCTTATTGGTGATGTAGTGTTCAAGGCAGCAGTACTAAATGAAAATCTATTATTGCCCCCAGTTGCGAGGTCGATAGTATCTGCTGCTGAAGAATAAATTCCTGTGTTAGTATCTGGAGTAAATGAATAGGCTGGCACGGTGACTGTTCCTCTTGTTGCTACTGACAACTGACTACCGCTCGCCCGCATAGCTTCTGTTCCGCTGGCGGCTATACTCATTACACCTACCGATGGCGAATAGATACCTGTACTTGTGTCCGATGTAAATGAATATGAAGGAGTGGATGCTGATCCTGCTTGTGTTCTTTGAGGGACAGTGCTTTCCACGGCTGTGCTTTTGATGACCGCTTTCTGGGTTCCTCCGATTGCGAAATTGATCTGACCGTCAGCCGCTTGGAAGATTCCCGAGCTGTCGTCGAATTTGATAGGCGGTTGGCTGACTGACCCGTCAGAAAGGTTTTGTAACGCTTGAGTTACACTATTGTTTTCGAATATTGAACGTCGCATTTACTTTGTCTTTGTATATTAGTAAGAGGATGAAAAAAAGAACAAAAAAAGAATAACTTTGTTTATTTCCTTACTTTGAAGCGACGGAAACAAGCTTCGGAACTTCGTCGTATGTTTTGAAATGTTGCTTTGTTAGTTTCTTGAGGTCGTTACGATTGTCGGAATTGAGTTTCTCGTAAAGAGCCCATCCATCTTTGAGTAAGTTTGCCATTTCGTTGACGTCCTTAACATCGATTCGACTTAGTTTGTCGTGAACTTCACGGTTTAAATCTGCTGCGTTCGCTGAACAATTGCCCATTTTCGTTTTTTTGTTGTAATACTATATATACCTAAGTAAAAAAAAACAAACAAATAAATGAGTCAGTTGGAATTACCCGATTTGCTAACTTGTTCATGTGCATCGAATAATATATTAGAACAAAAGCAAGATGACTCTGTGGATTTATTCGTGGATGGAAGCCAGTCCAGTCAACCAAACCAAACGCAGGTAAATAAGCTAGATGATTCTAACCGCGATACTGGGACAACATCGAACGTAAGTATGTGGACAAACGTTGGTATTGTAGTCGGTGCATACTTGCTGTACAAAATAATGCGGAATTGGCGCTGAAATAACTAAAAAAAAAGAACTTCTTTTTTTTTCTCTTTTCTCTTCGTCGTTTAGTTGACACTGATGGCAAGGAGGTCCCTTTCTTTCCCTCCGTTCTTTTCCGCTAATTAAATGTTAGCAATGTTTTGACCTGCTTGTGCTCCGCCAACATATGCAGATGATGTATTGACTAATTCCCTAATGGTTGGTTCGAGCGTCATTTCTACAGCCTTGGCAGCTGTTTTCTCGTAGAGGTCGCGAGCCAGATCCATGGGTCTACCACGGTACTGCTTTTTGATATCAGGATTTGTTCTCATGAGATTCACAGCCTTCTTCATGTAAATGAGTTTGTCGGCTAAGAACTCTTTCAAATCAGCGCGTTCCTGCGGAGTGAAATAGTCGTTTAGTTTGCCCTGAGCAAGATCGATCGCCATGTCCCACTCATGAGAGTCGATAATGGGATGCCCGACCTTTCCCTTTGCGAGAATGTCGAGTTCGTTTCTTCGTTGTGATTCCATTGAGAGTATATATTATATGGTGGAAAAAAATAATTAATAGAATATAAATTACGCAAACAGAAAACAAATCCAAGAATGTCAGTAACATTTTCCAGAAGATCCAAAGACCGTGTCTCTTCGGGGTTTTTCCCTGGCGACGTTGCCACTTATATGAGTGGAACTCGTGGTGTCCCTCCTCCCCATATCCCAGAACTACATTTGCCTGTTGATGGTGAAAAGTTCTTCGCGTCTAATGAACGGTTCGGCATAGCTTCCATCCCATTCTATTCAAAGAACAGAGTGAACTCATTGTTTCCAACGAGAACGCCGGTGATTTTCACCGAAAACACAAAGGGCGATGGGTTGGCATTTGCCCATCGTAAGGGAAAAGCCAAAGACCCTGACCAAGATGTCAATCTAAATCTAGTGGCTAATGGACAAGCAGCTCAGCCACAACAAGGAGACCCATTCGAATATCAGGACGCCCTCGCAAACGCTGGGAACGAGGTGCCTGGATTCTTTAGAGCGGTAGGAGGTCGAATTGCCGGACTTTTTGCTAGATGGAATAATCGGCGCGCTGCTCAGCCTGTTCAAGCTCAAGCTCAAGCGCAGCCAGTTCAAGCTCAAGTTCAGCCAGTTCAAGTTCAGCCAGTTCAAGTTCAGCCAGTTCAAGTTCAGCCTGTTCAAGCGCAGCCAGTTCAAGTTCAGCCAGTTCAAGTTCAGCCTGTTCAAGCGCAGCCAGTTCAAGTTCAGCCAGTTCAAGTTCAGCCAGTTCAAGCTCAAGCTCAAGCTCAGCCAGTTCAAGCGCAGCCAGTTCAAGTTCAACCTCAAGCACAGCCAGTTCAAGCACAGCCTCTTAATGCATACAATGACCCTTTTGGGAATGATGCGAAGTTTGAAATTGTAGAGGATGGTAAAGGACCCCAGCGGATTGTTTTGTCTAATGAAGATGCGTTGCTTGTTGGAGACACAATATCATCTAAATTATTAAACACCCCAAATAATAGACTCGAAGCGGCGATTAGAAATGAAATAGCACGATATCGACACCTAACAGACAGACAACGCGAAGCATTGCTCGCCACGATTCCACACACGATTCTTCGCCTACGGGACAATCCAAATCGACCACCTGCCCGACCACCTGCCCGGGCGCATGCGCGTCCTGTTCTGCTAAATAATCCTGCAGTGAGAGTAGAAGAAGCTCCCGAATATCTCCAACATCTGCCAGCCAACGCGTATATTCCCATGCCACAGATGATAGCGCAAGATGCTCCTCGCATGGACCTACCTCGTATGGACGATGATCCACCAGTAAATCTTGTGCTTGTGAACAACGACGAGGAAAAAAAGGTCGAAGTCAAAGTTCCGGAAGAGGAATCAGGATCAGAATCTTCCATAGAAATCGAATTCGAGGAAGATACGGAGGCACCGGGACCTGAACAAATTCCTGCCAAACCACGCAGTCTAAAAACTACCACAGTCAACGAATGGGTTGGTAGAGCTCGCGCTAATCTCCCAAATTTTGCCAGTGCCCTGGCTGGAAATAAGAAATTGGGGGAACAATCCAAAAACCATATTTTACGCCAAGTTAAGCAGGAAATAGGAGAAGAAAGTTACAACCATGCCGTTAGTGTCATGCGGACTTACAAATATCAACAAAAAGAGTTGGAAAAATATGCAACACCAAGAGGCAATGTTCCTGCCTAACATCTACCACGGTAGGCGGAGACGCATCCCAAGGCAGAGGCAGAGGTAAAGTCTGAAGCAGGAGCCATGACAGATAAGCATACAACTCACCCATATTTTTTTTCACACCTGGTAAGCAAACTGGCAATGTAAGTTCGCGAACGAACAAACTCATAAAAAAACAGCGCAACTCGAAGTTCGGTCGGTATTTTTGAATAGTCATGCGATATCGCATGAAACCGCCAAAAAATACAAAGTTCGTCTGTAAAAGGTCGGTTTTTCAAGCTTCCAGCACTTCTTTTGTCATCGTTCGTCGATTTTTCAACCCATCGGCTTATGATTTGCCACTAATTTTCAGCAGATCATACCGGTAGAACTTCATTTGTCCGAATTCGTCGAGGTGATAGTACTCGATTTCGTTCTTCTTCGGTATCACTTTTCGTACAACGGTGTATGTTTCGTTCGACCAGTTCCTCGAATAGCCCTTTCTGAACTTGGACTTGATCAAACTGCGGTCCTCCAGTCGTCGAATTGCTATGCGAACAAGGTCGCCGGCATTCAACGGATGGAAATTTTGTAGAATCTTCAGTGTGTTTTGCGTTTTCTTGTCGTTGATTTTCTTTTTTTCATCTTCGGACACCAATCCGTTGTGTAAATCGTCCGTGGATTTGTCGGAGATATTTTTGCGAGGATCAGCGGTCGAGGCATTTTTTTCCTCCGACGAATCCTTGACTTTGTTACTCGTCGGTAAATTGCTCATCCGTATTTATTTTCCGGTTCTTTATATACAAAAGGACACATTTCATACCGAACAAAATAATGGCAAAAGTATTCAAAGGACGACGAGTTCGAACGCTGAAACCTAGACTATACGAACTCAGCAACGCGGATTTTCCCTCAACTGACAGAAGTCTAGAAGATATAACTGATGAACTTCTCCAGCTACAATGGACTGTTTTGGACAAGAACAAGGCAAAGAACTTAAACAGCGCTTTGTCAGACACTGATTATGTTCAAAAATACGAAGTTCTCGACTTGAAACGCACAAACGACGGCATTTCATTCGAGATTAAGCCGCATATTACCGCCTCGGTCAAGTTCAGAACGGCGAGTGAAGTTCTGAGCACGCGATTGGACTCTCAGGCAGAAAGGGAGATCCAAAACCCTGTGCCCGAGCCAAAACATGAGCCAAAACATGAGCCAAAACATGAGCCAAAGCCAAAACATGAGCCCGAGCCAAATAAAATCACCCACGCACATCCAGACGATGAAAAAACTCTGCCGATAGAAGAATTGCTGAAGTTTAAGAGTGCTGTTCCTAGACAAAAACAGCAGTCAATCGCAAAGCCTGAGCCTGAGCCTGAGCCTGAGCCTGAGCCTGAGCCTGAGCCTGAGCCTGAGCCTGA
>CALMCD010000400.1 GCA_937863075.1 uncultured Rhodoferax sp.
ATGAAAGGAGTTGCCTTATGAATCTTCTTCGTACCCTGATGGTTACTACTGCTTTGCTAGCAGCATCTTCACTATCGACCAACGTTCTGGCGCAATCGGTACAACTAGAGATTACCGATCCACCTGCTAACCACCACTTCGGCAAAATCCCGCTGGCGGCGAATTATGCGGCGCAATACTTTTCGCTGTTCAACCGCAGCAGCAATGCGGTGCAGTTGGGTAAAGTGTCGGTGGATACCGCCGCAGCGGGCGATTTTGTAGTGGGCGGTTCGGATGGATGTAGTAATGCGATTTTGCAACCCAATCAAGGCTGTTCAACGCTGGTCGGATTTGTGCCGACCGAAGTGGGCGCACGCACGGCGCGGCTGGTGTTTCCGGTAGTGAATAGCGAAGTTACCGCTACCCGCATCCTGCAAGGAACAGGAACCACCCAGCCGCTGGATTGTGTGTTGGATTGGGCAGAACAGCAATTCCCCAGCCTATTGAGCAGCCCTACCGCCACCTTCCGCGCTACACCGTTTTACGCCCGCTGCTACCAAGGGAATAGCCTGTGCATCGGAGCCGATGCCGCCGCTGCAACGCTTGCCGCGCCCAGCGTCTACCTGTACCAAAACCAGAATTTGCAGTTGTTAGGTAAATTAAGCGACATCGCCACTACTGCGCGGTGTACGCAAAATTGATTTTTCAAAATTGATTTTTCAAAATTGGTGGATGAGGGAAAGGGGATAGCGTGTCCCTTTCCAATAATCCTCCATGCACTGCAACACCACGGGGCTGCGGTGGCGGGCGGTGCTGGCGCGGATTTCATCGGCGGTCATCCACACGGTGCGCACGATGCCATCATCTAAACGCCGTTCGGGGTGGAATGCGCCCAGTTCGCCGCAGAAGGCAAAACGCATATAGGTAATATCGCCCTCCGCCGAGCATTCATTGGATGCGGGGCGCGATAAATACACACCCAAAAGCGATGTCGGCGTGAAATCGTAGGCGGTTTCTTCCACGGTTTCGCGCACACAGGCATCGGGCAACGATTCACCGTAATCGAGATGCCCCGCCGGATTATTCAGGCGTAAACCATCGGGCGTTTCTTCCTCTACCAACAAAAAACGACCATCCTGCTCAATAATGGCTGCAACGGTCACATTGGGTTTCCAGCGTTTACTCATACTTCCATTTCATTTATAAACGAAGACTAATATATTTCTGTAAGGAGACGAACCATGTCAATGGATGATTCATCCACAACGCGGCAACGCATCGGCGTGCCGCGCGAGACTTTCCCGCTAGAAAAGCGAGTGGCAACTGTACCCGAAGCGGTCGAAAAGCTCATGAAATTGGGCTTTACGGTAGCCGTTGAAGCGGGGGCTGGCGCTCTTGCCAATATGGATGATGATGCCTACCGTGCAGTCGGTGCGGAAATTATCGACAACCCGCAAACACTGTGGCAACAATCCGACATCGTGTTCAAGGTGCGTCCGCCCACGCCCGATGAAGTAGCGATGATGCACGCAGGGCAAACCATCATCGGTTTTATTTGGCCCGCGCAAAACCCCGAATTGATGCAGCAACTGGCGGCTAAACAAGTCACCGCACTGGCTATCGACGCACTGCCGCGTATGTTGAGCCGCGCCCAGAAGATGGATGCGCTCACGTCCATGGCAGGCGTTTCCGGTTACCGTGCGGTGATTGAAGCGGCGAATGCCTTTGGTCGATTCTTCAACGGGCAAATTACGGCGGCGGGCAAAGTTCCACCTGCTAAAGTGTTTATCGCTGGGGCTGGCGTGGCAGGTTTAGCCGCGATTGGCACGGCGGTCGGTTTGGGTGCGATTGTGCGTGCCAACGATACCCGCGCGGAAGTTGCGGATCAGGTCAAATCGCTGGGCGGTGAATTCGTCAAAGTGGATTACGACGAAGAAGGCGGCGGCGGCGGCGGTTACGCCAAAGTGATGAGCGAAGGCTTCCAACAAGCCCAGCGCGAGATGTATGCCAAGCAAGCGCGGGAAGTGGACATCATCATCACGACCGCCTTGATTCCGGGCAAGCCCGCGCCCAAGCTGATTACCGCCGAGATGGTGAAAAGCATGAAAGCCGGAAGCGTGATCGTCGATATGGCAGCCGAGCAAGGTGGTAATTGCGAATTGACCGTCCCGGGGGAAGCCGTCGTGCGGCATGGGGTCACGATTGTGGGTTATACCGATTTGGCTTCGCGCTTGGCGAAACAATCATCGACGCTCTACGCCACGAACCTGTTCCGCCTCACCGAAGAATTGTGCAAAACCAAAGATGGCATCATCAACGTCAATATGGAAGATGATGCGATTCGCGGTTTAACCGTCATCAAAGAAGGCACGGTCACATGGCCAGCACCCGCACCCAAATTGCCGCCCGCGCCTGCCGCCAAACCCGCAGCAGCGGTTGCAGCACCCGCCGCGAAAAAAGGCGGACATGGACACGGTAGCCCCTCCGCGCCGATGCCAACGAGTACCTTGTTGATAGTTTTCGGGGTCGCCGCCGTTTTGTTTGCGATTGTCGGCGCGTATGCACCCGCTGCGTTCTTGGCGCACTTTACGGTGTTTGTGTTGGCGTGTTTTGTTGGATACATGGTGGTGTGGAACGTCACACCCGCGCTGCACACACCCTTGATGAGCGTGACCAACGCCATCAGCAGCATTATTGCGATTGGTGCGCTGGTACAAATCGCGCCACCCCAAGGCACGAATGACATCATCCGCTGGCTCGCGCTCGGTGGCATTGTTTTAACCACCATCAATATGTTCGGCGGCTTTGCGGTAACGCATCGAATGCTCGCTATGTTCCGCAAATAAGCAGGAGATATTTTCATGAATGACGGTTTATCGACAGTCTCCTACATCGGAGCAACGATTCTTTTTATTCTGAGTTTGGGCGGTTTATCCAACCCCGAAACCTCGCGCCGAGGCAATCTGTACGGCATCATCGGCATGGCGCTGGCGGTGCTGGCGACAGTGTTCGGCTCGAAAGTTACCGCTGCTGGAATCCCGTACATCATCGCGGCAATGGCAGTAGGCGGATTCGTGGGCGTGTATGCCGCTCGCACCGTGCAGATGACGCAAATGCCCGAACTGGTCGCGCTGATGCACAGCTTGGTGGGCGCAGCAGCGGCTTTGGTCGGATTTGCGAGTTACCTTGACCCCTCCGCTTCCTTAACGGGTGTGGAAAAAACCATTCACGAAGTCGAAATCTATGTCGGCATATTGATTGGCGTGGTGACCTTTGCCGGATCGCTGGTCGCATTCGGGAAGCTGAACGGCAAAATCGGCGGCAAACCGCTTTTGTTACCCGGTCGGCATTTTCTGAACCTGCTGGGTTTGTTGATTGTGATTGGGTTCGGCAAAAGCTTCTTGAACGCCCACACCATTGAAGACGGCATGATTCCGCTGTTCGTGATGACCGCGATTGCCCTGCTGTTTGGCATCCACATGGTGATGGCGATTGGCGGCGCGGATATGCCCGTGGTGGTTTCCATGCTGAATAGCTATTCAGGCTGGGCGGCGGCGGCAACCGGATTTATGCTGAATAACGATTTATTGATCGTTACCGGAGCGCTGGTGGGTTCAAGCGGCGCGATTCTGTCTTACATCATGTGCAACGCCATGAACCGCAGTTTCTTCAGCGTGATTGCGGGCGGATTCGGTTCGGGCGCACCCAAAATCGCCGCCAAGGGTGACGCACCCGCAGAACCCCAAGGTGAAGTCACTCCCGTTTCGTCGACCGAGACCGCCGAGCTTTTGCGTGAAGCGAAAAGCATCATCATCGTTCCGGGCTATGGCATGGCGGTAGCGCAAGCCCAGCATACCGTGTTTGAAATCACCAAGGTGTTGCGCGAAAAAGGCGTGAATGTGCGCTTTGGTATCCACCCCGTCGCCGGACGGATGCCCGGTCACATGAACGTGCTGCTCGCCGAGGCCAAAGTGCCTTACGACATCGTGATGGAAATGGACGAGTTGAACGATGATTTCCCCGAAACCGATGTATCTATCGTCATCGGCGCGAACGACATCGTGAACCCCGCCGCGCAAGACGACCCGACAAGCCCCATCGCCGGAATGCCGGTGTTGGAAGTTTGGAAAGCGAAAACCTCCATCGTCATGAAACGCAGCATGGCTTCGGGTTATGCGGGGGTTGATAACCCGCTTTTCTACAAAGAAAACAACCGTATGCTGTTTGGCGATGCGAAGAAGATGCTGGATGAAGTGTTGACCGCATTGAAGGCGTAACAAAGGAATTTATCAATCTCAACATAAACCACCGAACGGCATCCGTTGCCGCTTCGGTGGTTTATAGTGGTGGGTTAAGCGCAAAAAATTGTGTTGCCCCCCACAAGTCAGAGGGATGCCTTTTGTCATTCATCAGACGAGCAATTGATAAAAAATCTAGTAACTAATCCAAAGGTATCACCTTGAACCCCACATTCAAAATCCACATTACAGGAATTCAAAAAGATTTTTCAGAAGAATCATCACGGCAGTTACTTGCTTTATTATTTAATGTTCCAGAAGATAAACTAGCACCTATTTTTAAGACCCCGCTATATACAGTTAAAAGAGGGCTTGATGAAAAATCTGTAGCAAAATATGAGATAGCTCTCAAAGAGTGTGGTTGTCTTTGTCAAATTGAGGAAGAATTAAAAGACGTACAAAAATCTTTTTCAGAAGATATAAATATTGAAAATAAAATAAAAATGATATTTTGCCATAATTGTGGTAATAAAATTCCATCATCCATATCCAATTGTCCCCATTGCGGTGCTGTCCAAGAAATTTCTCATCGTTATACCAATCCAGAAGACCCCATTCCACAAGGCGTGAAAGGATGGTCTTGGGGTGCATTCTGGCTCAACTGGATATGGGCTATTGGCAATAAAACATGGATAGGATTGATTGCATTAATTCCAGTTGTAGGATTGATTATGTCAATAATACTAGGATTCAAAGGAAGAGAATGGGCTTGGAAAAACAATCAATGGAATGATTTGGAACATTTTAATAGTGTTCAAAAGAAATGGTCATTCTGGGGTTGGGTATTTTTTGGCGTGAGTTTTTTCGTTGTACTTATGGTTACCATCATACTTATTGGTATCCCGCGATACGAAGAGTATAAAAATAGCCAATCTAATTCCGATGAAACCCCTGTATTGATTCTCACCCCCCCTCAGCCCACATTGAATTCAGATAAGCCAAAAAATGAGATTGAAAAGAAAATCACTATTGGCGTTATACAAGAATTCGTATGCGGAGATTATTGTTATTTAACTATTTTAAGCAAAGATGACAACAATACAATCACTTTTATGGGTGATGGAGGTGCAGCAGATTCCGATGGCGAGGTAAAAAAAGAATTTCAAAATGTAGAACTAAGAATACTATGGCACACAGAAAAAATCTACATCCCAGAGGGGCAAATATTTCAAATGGTAAATATCATAGATAATCTAGAAAAAGTTAAATAATTTAAAAATAAAAAGGTGACTATTTTGACCCTTAAGTTTAATGTTTTTATTCACGGAATTTCACCTAATTTTTCCAAGGAAATGGTGGTAAAAAATCTGTCTATCTTATTTAAAAACACCGAAGAAAAATTACGACCTATTTTGGAACAAGAAAGATTCCTTATAAAAAGGTCTGTTGATATTCGTTCGGCGCACAAATACGTGTGTGCTCTAAAAAAATGTGGCTGTATTTGCCTTGTTGAGGAAGAGGAGCAAGATGGTATTGTGATGAGCATTGATCTTGATGCCCAATAAAAAACTCAGAACCCTCAAAACATCTACGAACAACCATGTTCCCGTTCATTCGTTTCGTTTTTGGTGTCATCCAATGCAATACGTATGAAGTGTTGACCGCGTTGAAGGCGTAACCCACAATTCCCCCATGAGTACACCCGCACCCGAACCCAAAGCCGCTCCTGCTGCGGCAACCAAACCGAAGCCTCCGGCAGTGGCGGCGCGGGTGCGTGAGTTTTTGCAAAACCGTAAAAATCCCAAAAAAGCCGATACCCCGCCACCCGTCTCCGTTCGGGCGCGTCATTTCGTTCAAAGCCATTGGAATTGGAAAAAAGTTTTGATGGGGATAGCAGGCGGTACGGTGGTGTTGGGGGCGGCGGCATGGCACTATCTGCCGGATGTCATCAAGGAAATGGCGGAAGAAGAGGGGAGTGCCATACTGGGGCGCAAAGTCACCATCGGTTCTATGGAATGGGATCCGCTGGCGATGGAATTCAATCTCTCCAACATCACCATTGCGGGAGCGCCAACCAAAAAAGGCGTGCCTCTGCCGCAGCTCACCCTTCAGAAACTGTATGTCAATGCCGAGTGGGAATCGCTCATCCGGTTGGAGCCGGTGCTGGAAAACATCACCATCGAATCGCCACACATCCGCGTAACCCATCGCGGTAAGGGCGCTTACGATTTTGACGACATCCTCAAAAACCTGAGCAAGTGGCAAAACGCCCATCCATCCGACCCCGATGCACCGTCTACCCCCTTGGCACTTTACAACATCGTTCTGAAAAGTGGCACGATTGAGTTTATCGACCACCTGCCCACGGGTGAGGTGCAGTCGCATCGCTTGAATAAACTCGAATTGGGTATTCCCTTTTTCAGCAATATCGCCACCCACCGCGCGGTCACGGTGCAGCCGCGTTTGGCATTCGATTTGAACGGAAGCCATTTTGAAACGGTCGCCACCACCACGCCATCGCTTTCTGAAACCGCCAAAACCAGCGCCCACTTCAAAATTTCCCGCTTTGATGTGGCGCAGTATGCGGCTTACCTTCCTGCCAATTTACCCCTGCGCCCCCAAAGTGCGGTGATTGATGCCGATTTTCACCTGCAGTTTGATGCCGTTGAACCGGATATTTTGGAAAGCAAAGTTCCCTCGTTCAGTTTAAGCGGCACGATGAATGCCAGCAATGTGGCGCTGGTCGATGCCCAGCATCAACCGGCCTTGACGCTCAACCATCTCACGCTCGCGGTGAAGGAAGCGCGTCCATTGGAGCAGATGCTCAAGCTCCAATCGCTCACCCTGCAATCGCCCACCCTGTATGCCACACGCAACAAGCAAAAGCGCATCAACTGGGATTTCGCGCCGAAAAAAGGAACGACCACCCCCACCACCGCGAGCAAACAAAAACCGTGGTCGGTTGAATTAGCGCAATTCGAGATGCAGCAAGGCAGCGTGTATTGGACGGATGCCGTCCCCGCCGCGCGTTTGAGCGTGGAACACTGGAACCTGAAAGCACAATCCGTGCAATGGCCCCTCACGGCGAACCCGACACCGTTTCAAACCAGCTTCACCGTTCCAGCACCTGCGCATCACAACGGCAACGCGGGGCAATTCAGTGCCAAGGGTCAATTCAGCCAGAAAGCGGCAACTGCCAACCTCCATGTACGGGATGCCAATTTGGCACTGGGGCAACCTTATCTCACATCGCTTTTAGAACCCATGCTCTACGGCTTGGTCGATACCGATATGGACGTGACATGGAAGGGCGTTGGACTCCCCTCCCTCTCTATTTCACGCGGTGCGATACGCCAGTTTGCCCTCAAATTCCCGCACACCTTGCCCAAAGAGGCCAAAAGCTCCGAGATAGCCGCCCACGATTTACCGAGCTGGGAAGTGCTAGACCTCACCAAAGCGGTCATCGACTTCAATAGCCGCAGCACTGCGGCTGAAAAAATCATTCTGCGCTCGCCCAGTTTGATGGCACACCGCAACGCCAAAAAGCAATGGGTTGCCTTGCAGTGGTTGAAGGATAAAACCTTGTTAGCCCCACCCCCTGCGGCAGATACCGGCATTAACTTGGATGCAGCGGTGGAAATCACCCAATCGGTGACCGAATCCGTCACCCAGTCGGTGACCGAATCGCTTGCGCAATCGGTCAGCACGGTGAAGGCGATGGTTGCCGGTGCATCCTCGCCCAGCCCTCCGGCATCCGCACCCCCCCCTGTTGCATTGAAGAAATCGGGGCCATGGACATTCAAGGCCCATGCGATTCAAGTGGAACAGGGTCATATTCGCTTTGATGACCGCGCCCCCTCACCGCGTGGGATACGCTTTGAATTGACCGATTTCTCCTTAGACATCAAGACATTTGAACTCCATAAAAAAGAGGCGATGCCCATAACCCTATCGGCACGCATGAAATCGTCCCGTACACTGGATAAAACCGAGCCGGGTTACCTCGGTTTTGCCGGAAATATCCATTGGAGTCCGGTAGTCATTCAAAAAGGAAGCATCAATCTGCAAGCGGTTCCCCTGCATGTGTTTGCGCCCTATCTGGCGAACCGGCTGACCTTTAGCACCGAAAGTGCCGATACCACCTACAAAGGAACACTCGAACTGGCAATCCCCCCCGAAGGGGATATGCGGTTCCAGACAGCCGGCGATGCAGTGCTACATAGCTGGAATCTGCAAAAAGTCAGCAGCAAAGGCAATTACGAAGATTTACTGCGCTGGGGTTCCTTGCAACTTCCCGGCATTGATTTGCACATTGAACCGGAAAAATCCACGCAATTCAAACTCAAAAGTGCCACGCTCTCGGATTTTTATGCCCGTGTGGAAATCGACAAAGCAGGGCAATTAAACCTGCAAAAACTCTATAAAAGCCCGCCCCTCCCACCCGGGCAAGAGCCGGAAGAAAGCCTACCCGCCGACATCACGCTAGGCCCTATGCAGATAATCAATGGCACGGTGGCGTTTTCAGATATGCATATCTCCCCCAGTTATTCGGCCAATTTAAGTGAATTGCAGGGAAAAATCAGCCAATTCACCTCCACGCACCGGCTAGGGGAAATCCAGTTGGCCGATATTGCCATTTCAGGCAAAGCCGAAGGCTCTGCCTTGCTAGAGCTGACGGGCAAAATCAACCCCCTCGCCAAACCGCTGGTAATGAACATTCGGGGCAAGGTGCGGGATTTGGATTTACCCACGCTCAACACCTATTCCGAAAAACACATGGGCTATGCGATTGACAACGGCAAGCTCAATATGGACATCGAATACAGCATTCAACCCAATGGCGATTTGGTGGCCAACAATCGGCTGGTACTTAAACAACTGGCGTTGAGCGAGAAGGAGGACGATTCCATCAGCAAGCTACCGCTCAAACTGGCGGTTTCGCTGCTGTCGGATCGCAATGGGGTGGTTCATATGGATTTACCCATCAGCGGCAACCTGAACGAACCCGCGTTTGAGATTGCCGCCGTGCTGTGGGAGCTTTTCAGCAACTTGATCATGAAAACGCTCACCGCCCCCATCACCTTATTGGCGAAAGTATTGGGGGCCGATGATGGCGGGCAAACCGAATGGAATTCCGTGTATTTTGACGAAGGAAGCAGCACCCTGAATTCCTCCGCTTTGCGCATCTTGAACCAGCAAATCGAACTTCTGAAGGCGCGTCCCGAACTCCAAATCACCATCACAGGCGAGGCGTATTTGGCCATCGAAAAAAACGCCTACCAAAAACAGGAACTGGACAAGATGGTGTACCAAGAAAGGCAACGCCGCGCCCTGCGTGACGAAAGCCTGAACGCTACCCCCATCACCAAAGAGGAATATGCAGAATTGGTGCGTTTGATTTTCCGCCGTTCGGATCTGCCCAAGCCGCGTAATGCACTGGGCATCGTGCAAGAAGTTCCCCCTGCTGAGATGAAAGAGGCGGTGTTCAACAGCATTGTGATCACCGAGGAATCGATGCGCGAACTGGCGTTTCAACGCAGCCAAAGCGTGAAAGAATATGTCGAGAAACGGGGTATCAGTAAAGATCGTGTCTTCTTGCAGGCTCCCAGAACCCACAACCCTGAAACCGATTGGAAACCACGCGCCCAAGTGGGTATTCGGGGTAAGGGGTAAATAAGGGCTTTACTTCAACCATCCCCTGCGGCGGAAATACCACATGGGAATGAGCGCACTGGCAAGCATCAATGCCAGTGCATAAGCGTAGCCATACGTCCATTCCAATTCGGGCAGGTGCTTGAAATTCATGCCGTACAAACTGGCAATCAAGGTAGGGGGTAGTAACGCGACACTGGCCACCGAGAAAATTTTAATGATTTTATTTTGATTGATATTAATAAAACCAACGGTCGCATCCATTAAAAAGTTGATTTTATCGAACAGAAAAGCGGTGTGAGAATCCAAAGAATCAATATCGCGCAGAATTTGACGGGCTTCTTCAAACTGTTCGGCATTGAGCATTTTGCTGCGCATCATGAAACTCACCGCACGGCGTGTATCCATGACATTGCGGCGAATGCGCCCGTTCATATCCTCGTGCCTTGCAATCGCACCCAGCACTTCGCTCGCCATGGCATCGGTCACATCACCGGAAAGGACTTGGGTGCTGACTTTTTCTAAATCGTCGTAAATGCCTTCCAGCGTGTCGGCGGAGTATTCGGCATCGGCATCAAAGAGCTTGAGTAAAACTTCTTTGGCATCTTCCAGCAGACCGGGCGCACGGCGGGCGCGCATACGCAGGAGGCGAAAGACGGGAACATCTTCATCGTGAATCGAAAACAACACGCCTTTGCTCTTCAAATCATCGTTAAGCAGATTCAAAATAAAGGCGACACGTACCGTGCGGGGGTCTTGTTCATCGGCGATCAAAAAGTCGCTGCGAATGTGCAATTCGCCATTGTCTTCGGCGTAAAAACGGGCAGATTCTTCAATGTCTTCGTCCATCGCGTCTTCGGGAATGGAGAGACCGTAATACTGCTTAATCCAGCGTTTCTCTTCCAATGAAGGCGACTCCAAGTCCACCCAAATCGGCTGAAACTGCGATAACTCTTCCAATGATTCAATTTCTTCCTGTACCAGCCGCCCATTGGAGAGGGTAAAAACATTCAGCATGGAGAGTCTCCTTTGTACGCTTGAATCCGTGCAAAGCCTCTGATTATTGCATTGGAAAATGACGGTTTTTGGTGACAAAAAGAGAATTTGAAATAATTTTCATTTACCCCCAATTTCCCCCCTAAATCGTTGCACACCCTGGCCAATTCGTGGCATAGTGAAGCCACGCTGCAAGGCGTTACAACCGAGTAATTGGAGATTTTTATGAACTTGACGATCAGCGGTCACCATGTTGAAGTTACACCAGCCATGCGCAGTTATGTCACCACGAAATTGGACCGGATTACCCGCCACTTTGACCAAGTGGTGGACGTGAAGGTACTGCTTTCGGTGGAAAACGAAAAGGAAAAAGAGCGTCGGCAACATGCCGAATGCAATATCCACGTTAAAGGCAATGACATGTTCGCCCAAACTGCCCATTCCGATTTGTACGCTGCCATCGACGAATTGATGGACAAACTGGATCGCCAAGTCGTCCGCCATAAAGACCGTATTCAGAGCCATTCGCACAGCGCCCCCAAGCGTTTGATGTAATGCCCTGATACCCCCAATCAACCGCCCTTGATGGGCGGTTTTTTTTGGGCATAAAATTCCCTCCATGAACCAATTAGTAAGCATCTTGTCACCTGCCCGGGTATTGGCGCAAGTTGAAGTCACCAGCAAAAAAAGAGCCTTTGAGGAGGCTGGTTTGCTGTTTGAAAATTCACATGGTTTGAACCGCACGCTGATTACGGACAGTCTTTTCTCCCGCGAGCGTTTAGGCTCGACCGGCTTAGGTCACGGTGTGGCAATTCCACACGGTCGCATTAAAGGGTTGAAAGCACCTTTGGCGGCGGTGTTCCAGTTGCGCAACCCCATCGGCTTCGATGCCCCCGACCAGCTTCCGGTGCGGTTGCTGATTTTTCTGCTCGTCCCCGAAGCAGCCACCCAAAAGCATTTGGAAATTTTGGCCGAAATCGCACAATTACTCAGCGATGCCGATATTCGCTCCCGCTTGGTGGATTGCGATGATTCGACGCACTTGTACGACCTCATCCTCCAATGGTGTGATGCGGCCGCCGTCCCTGCGCTGGCATCGTGAAACCCACCGCTGTTATCAGTGCCGATGCACTGTTTGAGGAATTTCGCACCCGTCTGCAATGGAAATGGCTGGCTGGATTAGAAGCCTCCGAACGCCGTTTTGACGAAACCGCTGTGCGCGAAGCCAGTTCAGGGGCAGATTTGGTAGGCTACCTCAACTACATCCACCCCTATCGGGTGCAGATTTTGGGCAAGCGGGAAATGGCCTATATCTGGGGGAGTACACCGGAAGATACCACCCGCCGCATCGCCCGCATCATCACGCTGGAACCCCCCGCGCTGATTGTGGCCGACGGAGAAGCCCTGCCCGCTGAATTGGTCACGGTGTGCGAACGGGCGCGTATCCCGCTCTTCATCACCGATAAACCCTCCGCTTTTGTGATTGATCTGCTGCGTGCCTATCTCTCTAAACACTTTGCCGACCGCATCACCATGCACGGCGTGTTTATGGATATTCTGGGTTTGGGCGTGATGATTACGGGTGAATCGGGTCTGGGTAAAAGCGAATTAGGGTTGGAGCTGATCTCACGCGGTAATGGTTTGATTGCCGATGATGCCGTTGATTTGTACCGCATCAACCACACCACCATCGAAGGCCGCTGTCCTGAACTGCTGCAAAACCTGCTGGAAGTGCGCGGGATTGGTTTGTTGGATATTCACTGCATTTTTGGCGAAACCGCTGTGCGGCGCAAAATGCGGCTGAAACTGATTGTGCATTTGGTACGGCGTGAAACAATGGAACGCGATTACGAACGCATTCCCACCGAACCCCTGACACAGGATATTCTGGGTGTTCCTATCCGCAAAGTCATCATTCAGGTGGTGGCAGGCCGTAACATCGCCGTATTGGTCGAAGCCGCCGTGCGCAATACCATCTTGCAACTGCGCGGTATCGACACCTATCAGGAATTTCTCGAACGCCACCGGAAAGCCATGAGCCATGATTAGATTGCCATTATTTGTAGGATTTGTAGGATCGCTGCTCTTGCTCAGCGGATGCAGCAGCATCAATACCGCCAGTGAGGGGGTCGTCAGCGCACTGACACCCTACCGAAACGACATCGTACAAGGCAATGTCGTCACCCGCGAACAATTCGAGCTACTGCGGACGGGCATGACTCGCCAACAGGTGCGTGGCATTTTGGGTACAGCACTGCTCACCAGCATTTTCCACGCCGACCGCTGGGACTACGTTTTTACCTTGAAGCGCCAAGGCGTAGAACCCCAAACGCGCAAAGTACAAGTCTTTTTCAAGAACGACGTACTCGAACGCACCGAATCCGACCCACTCCCCACCGAATCCGAGTTTGTAGCGACATTGCGTAAATAATTCTACACATTACATTAAAAACCATGAATAACACCAATGAGACCCCACACGCCATCGCGGTCGCCGGAGCTTCCGGTCGCATGGGAAAAATGCTGATTGAAGCCGTCCACAACGCCGACGACTGCACTTTGAGCGGCACGCTCGACATTGGCTGCGACCTGCGCGAAAGCCTGAAAGGTAGCCAAGCCCTCATCGACTTCACCCGCCCCGAAGGAACGATGGAACATCTCGCCGTGTGCCGCGAGCTGGGCATTGCCGTGGTGATTGGCACAACCGGATTCACCGAGGCGCAAAAAGCCGACATCGCGGTGATAGCCCAATCCATTCCCATCGTCATGGCTCCCAATATGAGCGTGGGCGTGAATGTTACCCTCAAGTTATTGGAAATGGCGGCCAAAGCGATGGCAACGGGTTATGACATCGAAATCGTCGAAGCCCACCACCGCCACAAGGTCGATTCGCCTTCTGGCACGGCGCTCAAAATGGGCGAAGTGATTGCCGATGCGCTGGGACGCAATTTGAAAGACTGCGCCGTCTATACCCGCGAAGGCATTACGGGCGAACGTGACCCCTCTTCCATCGGCTTTGCCACTATTCGCGGTGGTGATATTGTGGGCGACCATACCGTGCTGTTTGCCGGAACGGGTGAGCGTATCGAGATCAGCCACAAATCCTCCAGCCGCGTGACCTACGCCCAAGGCAGCCTACGGGCAGTGCGCTTTTTGGCGGATAAAAAATCCGGCTTGTTTGATATGTTTGACGTACTGGGACTGCGGTGAATCCGACACTCTCCACCCTCATCAACCAAAGCGATGCCGTGGGTTTGGCGGTGGCGCTCATTTTGCTGGGTATGTCGGTCACCAGTTGGGTGGTGATTGTGTGGAAGGGCTGGATGCTATTCCGCGCCCAGCGTGATATGCCCATCGGTTTGGCGGCGTTCTGGCAAGCTCCGCATTGGCAAGGCGGCGAACAAGCGCTGCAAACCTTGGATAGAGAACGCTTGCTGTTACCGCTGGTAGCAGCGGTGCAGGTGCAGACGATCAACACACTGGCAGGCATCGCCGACCGTGCGCAACAACGCACCCGCCTGCTGCGCGATGCCCTGCACGGGGTTTTGGCGCGGCTGCAATCGGGACAAGTGTGGCTGGCGACCATCGGAGCCACTGCGCCGTTTGTGGGCTTACTCGGCACGGTATGGGGCATTTACCACGCGCTATTGGGATTAGCCGGAGCGGGCAACAACCTCAGCATCGACCAAGTAGCAGGGCCGGTGGGCGAATCGCTCATCATGACCGCAGCGGGTTTGGCGGTGGCGATTCCGGCGGTGCTGGGTTACAACCTCTTGGGGCGCAAAATCGCACACATCGAAGCCGATTTAGAAGGCTTTGCCCACGATTTACGTGAACTGCCTGAAATGCTATGAGCTTCGGTCGCCTTGAACGCCCCTCCCCGTCGCAGCCCATGAGCGACATCAACATGACCCCGTTGGTCGATGTGATGATGGTGCTGGTGGTGATTCTTATCATCACCGCGCCCTTGCTCGCCAGTGCTATCCGCGTGGATTTGCCCAAGGCCAAGGGTACGAGCAGCACGGCATCGGCGGCGCGTCCCGTGATGCTTTCCTTAACCGCCGAGAGTTTGGCGCAAGGCAAAGCCTTTGTGAACGACCAGTCTGTTGAACTCAGTGCATTGCAATCCACCCTGCAAAACATCGCCGCGAACCAGCCCGATGCCGAGGTGCGTTTGCGTGCCGATGCCACTGTGGCCTATGGGCGCGTGGTGGAAATCATGGGCTTGATTCATCAGGCAGGATTGCATCGCATTGGCTTTGAAGCCAAGCCCAATTAAAGCCGCTTCCGGGGTCGGATTTGCGTTCGGGTGCGATGTGTTCATGCCCTGCGATGTAGCGTATCGGGTAACGCACCATCAGCGCACGGCAGAGCGTAGCGAGGGCGGTGTATTGCGCGGCCTCAAAGGTATCGCCCGATAAGCCTTCTAGCTCGATGCCAATGGAATCATCATTGCAGTTATCCCGCCCCCGATAATGCGATACCCCCGCGTGCCATGCGCGGTCGTCACAGCTCACCAACTGGTAAACACTTCCATCACGGCGAATGAAAAAATGCGCCGAAACCTGCATCCCTTCAATGGCTTTGAAATACGGATGCAAGGACGTATCCAGCCGATTCGCAAAAAAATCCAACACCGCCGAACCACCATACTGCCCGGGTGGTAGGCTGATGGAATGAATCACGATCAAATCAATCACCGCCCCCGCCGGACGTGCGCCGAAGTTGCTGCACGGGTGGCGGGTGGCGGGGGTGTACCAGCCTTGGTGAAAGGAATTTTCTTTTTCGTACATACAATATCGATTCATTAAAGCCACCCATGAAAATCGTATTTGACCCCGATAAGGATGCCATCAACACCAACAAGCATGGAGTATCTCTTCGAGATGCCAGTCAGTTTGAATGGGATACCGCCATTTCTTGGCCAGACCAACGCCACCAATATGGAGAAAATCGCATGGTAGGCATTGGTTACATCGGTCATCGCCTTTTTGTTATCGTATTTGTTGATCGGGATGGTATGCGCCGGATTATCAGTTTGCGCAAAGCCAATAAGCGTGAGGAAAGAATGTATGCCGAAACTTAAATCAACCCACATCGCGGTTACCGATGAGGAAGATCGCACCATCACCGCCGCCGCATTGTCTGACCCCGATGCGATTCCATTAACCGAAGCAGAATGGCAAATGGCTAAACCACTCGTGCGTCTGGGGCGACCCAAAGCCAAAGAAACCAAGCAATTGGTGACGATCCGCCTATCGCGTGATGTGGTTAATCAGTTTCGCGCAACAGGCAACGGATGGCAAACCCGTATGGATTTTGCCTTGCGTCAATTCATCACGGAACACCCCTTGGAGGCTGCTCCCGCCAAGTAACGCTCAAGCCGCCTGCTCCTCCCCTTCTTCCCCTTCACGCGGCACATCAATTTTCAGGCGGTTGATGCGGTAGCGTATTTGGCGCAAACTCAAACCCAGTTGGCTCGCAGCAAGGGTGCGGTTGTAGCCGGTCGATTGCAGGGCGCGGATCAAAATGGCGCGTTCTTGTTGATCCAAATGCTCTTGTAAATCAATGGGAAAGCCCTCCCCCCACCCCTCACCGACCGAGGGAGGGAAGGAAGGCATAGCACAAGGGTAACCCTCGTCTCCCCGTGGGGGTTGGGATGAAGGTTTATCCAACAAATCCTGCAATCGAATACAGCTTCCATCGCACAAGGCAACAGCGCGGTGCAGCAAGTTTTCCAGCTCACGCACATTGCCCGATAGCGGAAGATTACACAGCGGCTCCAGCACTTCGGGCGCAAGGCGGGGGGCGGGTACGCCCGATTCGGTGGCAATACGCTCCAATAACGATTGGCACAATGCGGGCAAATCCTGCCGACGGTCGCGCAACGGCGGAATCTGCAAATCAATCACGTTCAAGCGGTAAAACAAGTCTTGGCGGAAACGACCTTCGGCGACTTCTTCTACTAGGTTTTTGTGCGTGGCGCTGATGATGCGGGCATCCACCGGAATTTCTTGCGTGGAACCGACGGGGCGAATGCTGCGCTCCTGAATCGCACGCAGCAATTTCGACTGCATGGAAAGCGGCAAATCCCCGATTTCATCCAAAAACAGCGTGCCACCCTGCGCGGCTTGAAAAAACCCCTCGCGGTCGGCGTTTGCTCCGGTGTACGCGCCTTTTTTCGCACCAAAAAATTCGGCTTCAAGCAGATTTTCCGGTATCGCGCTGCAATTCACGGCAACCCATGCGCCACTCGCGCGGTGGCTATTGGCGTGCAAGGCCGTCGCTACCAATTCTTTGCCCGTGCCGGATTCACCCCAGATATGCACCGGAGCCATGCTACGCGCTACTTTCACAATCCGTTCTTTGAGCGCACGCATCGCCACCGATTCGCCCACCAAGCGGGAAAGCGCCCATTCACCACAATGCAGCGGTGAAGGCTGGCTTTG
>CALMCD010000401.1 GCA_937863075.1 uncultured Rhodoferax sp.
GTTTCTTGCGTGCCGTCTTGGTAAATAATCATGGTCATAATAAGTTCTTTACTGAGAATTCACGGAGGTTTAGAGTGATAACAAGCTACAACACCGACATGGCAAGATGGGCGAATCAACAAGCGCTGTTTTTGCGTTCAGGGGATTTTGCATCGCTTGATATTGAACATTTAGCCGAGGAAATGGAAGCCATGAGTGCCAAAGAAAAACGAGAACTTCGCAACCGTTTGGCTATTTTGTTGCAACATTTATTGAAATGGCAATTTCAACCGACACACCGCTCGGATAGCTGGACGACCACGATGTTTGAACAACGCCTCCATATTCACGACATTATCGAAGATAGTCCCAGTTTGAGTGGCATTTTAGAAGAACGTCTCGATAGTTCTTACCATTTAGCAGTCAACCAAGCGGCAAAGGAAACGGGGTTATCGGTACGCATCTTCCCTTCCACCTGCCCTTATGCACTTGCAGATGCTTTGGCAGATGGATGGTTACCCGAGTAGTGTGAAGCCACCCGATTCACGGCTTCACGGCAAATCCCTTCGGGGTGGCCACGCAAGGGAAAAATCTTCCGAAGTGGCAGTAAGGTTAGGGCTGTAGCACGGGTCATCGTGCTTTTCTAATGCCGGCCAGCGGGCTTGCATTTTGTCGATTTCTTTTTTGAAACGCGCTTGCTTCTCCGGCGTATCTTCATGTCCGCGCGTCAGGGATTCGTGGTGAATCAATTCAGCATACGGTGTCCAATGGTTGCGATAGCCCGCTGCATGAACGCGCAGGCAGAAATCGACATCATTAAACGCCACCGCCAGCGATTCATCCAAACCGCCCACTTCGTCATAAATGCTTTTGCGCACCAGCAGACACGCCGCCGTCACGCCCATCAAATCCTGCGCTAACACCGCGCGACCCATATAGCCATGCTGACCGCGCGGCAGGTATTTGTGGGAATGTCCCGCCACGCCGCACACCAAAATCACGCCACCGTGTTGCAAACTGCCGTTGGGATACCACAACCGCGCACCGACGCAACCCACGCCGTCTTCCATCGCCGCGCCCAGCATTTCATCCAGCCATTCGGGGGTGACGACTTCAATATCGTTATTCAACAGCAGCACAAATTCGCCCTTGGCTTGGGCTACGGCGCGGTTGTTGATGGCGGAATAGTTGAACGGACTATCGTCCCGCAGCACGCGGATTTGGTTTTTATTCGCACGTTCCGCCAGTAAATCCAGCGTCGCCTGTTCATCGCTACCGTTATCAATCACTATGATTTCTATAGCTTGGTATGCAGTCTTTATAAGGCTATCAAGGCATATTCGCAGTATTTTCTCGCCATTGCGGGTCGGGATAACGATGCTCACCAGCGGTTTTGATTCGGGTGTTTTCCAGCGAACGCGGTACATTCCCGCAGCTTCGGGGGCTTCGTCAATCGTGCCGGACAATCCGCGCCGCGCAAGGTGTTCGGTCAACGCCCGTTGCCCTGCCGAGAACGCATACGATTTTTCCGTATGCCCCGCCGCCGTGCTACCCGTCGCTGCCCGCCAGTGGTACAGAATATACGGGAGATGCACGATATTTTTCGATTCGGTCGCATCCACCGCCCGAAGCGCCAAATCGTAATCTTGCGCCCCTTCAAAACCCGTGCGCAGCCCACCGAGTTCGCGCAAAAATGCCGCTTCATACACCGCAAAATGGCACATATAGTTGTGCGAACGCAGCAAGCCTAAATTGAAATCGGGCTTGAAATACGGGTCAAAACGCTTTTTATTCGTGGCAAATTCGCCGTCGATTTTGTCCTCATCCGAGTACATCACCTTGGTTTGCGGCTGCTTTTCCAGCGCCTGCACCACGCGCAACAGGGCGTGGGGGCTGAGTTCGTCGTCGTGATCCAAAAACGCAATGTAATCGCCCTTTGCCAGCTTAATTGCCGCATTGCTGGCTTTGGAAATATGCCCGTTTTGCTTCAAAAATGAGAGCGTGATACGCTTATCCTGTGCGGCTAAGCGCTCTAAAACGGCACGAACATGGGGTTTGGGCGAAGCATCATCGGCGATGCACAACTGCCAATGCGGATAGATTTGCGCTTGCACCGATTGAATCGCCTGTTCCAAATGTTCCGCCACCGTGTTGTAGGTCGGCATCACGATGGAAATCAGCGGTTTGATCGTCAGCGCATCGCAGGCTTTTTGCAGATTTTGGCGCTGGGCTGCATCCCACGGCTCAAATTCTTTGAGCCATGCGTTATAGCCACGCGGTTCATCGGCAGCAACTTCCATCGGCACGGGCAATGCCGAAGGCGGACGCACCGCATTCATCAGCCGCTGACGCAATCCGCGCACGCCTTCTTGCTTCAGCACTTGCACGGTACGCTGTGCGGTATGCTGAATACCAAAGCGCGAAACCACTTCCCACACGCGCTTGATTTGCCGCGCCCGCCGACCCGCCAGCCGCACCGGTTGGGTGATGCGCCACGAGGTGCTTTGGGTTAATTCGTTAATCGTTCCACGCAATCCGGCAATCGCGGTTTCATCGGCAGCAATTTTGGCGTTCAAGTTGTTCGCGTGGTTATTCGCCAACTGCAAAACCGATTCGACTTGCAGTTTTTCTGCACGAGATTGTTCCAACTGCGCTTGCAAGGCTTCTTGCAGACGTTGCAACTGGTGCAATTCCTGCATCCATTGCTGTGATTCGGCTCTGGCACGTTGTGCTTCTTCTTTTGCGGCGGCACTTTCACCGCGTGCAAAATCACGGTC
>CALMCD010000402.1 GCA_937863075.1 uncultured Rhodoferax sp.
GCTTGGGATGGTGATACGCTTATCGTCAACATCCTTGGCAAACCCGCCGCGAGCAAAGACGCTATCGGCAAACCCAAAGGAACGCAGCTCAAAATCAGCGTCACCGCGCAGCCCAAAGACGGCAAAGCCACCGATCACATGGTGCGTTTCCTTGCGCCGCTGTTTGGTGTGGCAGTGCGCGATATTGAAGTGGTTTTTGGACAAGAAAACGTGAATAAACAACTGCGCATCAAAGCGCCTACCAAATTGCCCGCTGTGTTTGGGCAGGAGATTTAATATGCTTCGGGATTTTTTTCGATTTTTGAAATGGTTTTTTGCTATTCTTATGATAGCTATAGGTGCTTATCCCATAAGCGCTATAGCCCAATTAGATACTAAATTCAATGCCCAATCGCTCCTCCAAAAAACGAATACGCTTTCAGCGGTAGTGCAGACGGAGCAGGTGCGTGCCGAACTCATCGCCCATGCGCCGGATGGGGTGGGGGTGGGCAAAACGGTCTGGCTGGGTTTGCAGATTCAGCATCAACCGCATTGGCACACGTATTGGATTAACCCGGGTGAATCCGGCCTTGCCACTACGCTGCAATGGACGTTGCCCGCAAAAACCACCGCAGGCGCTATCGCGTGGCCGACTCCGCAGCGCATGACCATCGGCAGCATGGTGAATTACGGTTACAGCGATACCGTGTTGCTGCCCGTTCCGCTGACGATTGAAAAAGGTTTTATTCCTTCCGCTACGGGTGATGTCGAAGTGCGTTTATCCGCTTCGTGGCTGGTGTGCCGCCAAGAATGTGTGCCGCAAGACGGGCAATTTGTGCTGACGATTCCTGCCAAAGGTTCGACCGCTTCCAACGGCGCAGCGTTTGCCGCCAACCTCGCGCTTACGCCCAAAGCGTTGGAAAAAGGTTCAGCGCAAGCCCAATTAGTCGATAACGCACTCGCCGTAAAAATCGAAGGCCTGCCCGCCACATGGCAGGGTAAAACGCTGCAAGTGTTTGCCGAAACCATGAACATCGTCGAACCCGCTACCGCCACGCAGCCCAGCGTGCAAGCGTGGAATAACGGCGTGTGGAACGCCACGCTCCCGCTTTCGGTGCAGCGCGAAGGCACGGCAGATTCTTTGCCGTTGGTCGTGTTTCCGGTGGATAGCCCCGATGCCGCATTGCGCACCGTTTCCCGCATCAGCGGAGCATGGCCACCCTTGCCCAATCCTACCGCGCCGACTCCGTCGGCTACATCCACCGCTCCGGCTTTGAATCTGAACGCCACACCGCAAGGCTTTAGCGCGTGGTTGTGGGCGATTGGCGCGGCATTGTTGGGCGGCCTGATTTTGAATTTAATGCCCTGCGTATTGCCCGTGTTGGCGATTAAAGTGCTGAAGTTTTCGCAGCACCGCGAAAGTATCGCCATGCACCGCTTGGAAGGTTTGGCGTACACGGCGGGCGTGGTGCTGTCGTTTATGGCGTTGGGCGCGTTGATGCTGACGTTGCGGGCGGCAGGTGAGCAACTGGGCTGGGGTTTTCAACTGCAATCACCTTGGGTGGTCGCGGGGTTGGCGCTGCTGTTCACGCTGCTGGGCTTGAATCTGGCAGGCTTGTTTGAAGTCGGCAACATTCTGCCCCAAAGTTTGGCGGCGTTGGAATCAAGGCATCCGGTGGTCGATGCGTTTATCTCGGGCATGGTGGCGGTGGCGATTGCGTCGCCGTGTACTGCTCCGTTTATGGGGGCATCGCTGGGCTATGCGATTGCGCTACCTGCGGCGCAGGCGTTGGGGATTTTTGCCGCGCTGGGAATCGGTCTGGCGTTGCCGTTTTTGCTGGTGGCGTGGGTTCCGGGCATTGAACGCCTGCTGCCGCGCCCGGGCGCGTGGATGGAAACGCTGCGCCGTTTCCTCGCCTTTCCCATGCTCGCTACCGTGATTTGGCTGGTGTGGGTGCTGGGGCATTTGAGTGGTGTCGATGGTGCGGCGGCATTGCTCGCGCTGCTGCTGGTGCTGGCGTGGGTGGTGTGGTCGTTGAATTTAACGGGGCGTAGCCGTGCGATTTTTTCTGCCGTATCCATCGCCAGCTTCGCGCTATTGGCTGGGGCGATCGGGCCTTTGATCGCACAATCGAACGAGGGTTCTAGCGCGGCATCGGCATCTTCTCCATCCGCGACATGGCAGGCGTGGACGCAAGAAAAAGTCAACGCCGAATTAGCCGCCAATCGCCCCGTGTTTGTCGATTTCACGGCGGCATGGTGCATTACCTGCCAATACAACAAGAAAACCACGCTAGCGAATGCCGAGGTGTTGGCGGATATGAAAGCCAAAAACGTCGCCCTTTTCCGCGCCGACTGGACACACCGCGACCCCACCATTACCCGCGCCTTGGAGCAATTAGGACGCAACGGCGTACCCGTTTATGTGCTGTACCAATCCGGCAAAGCCCCCATTGTGTTCTCCGAAATTCTGGATGCGAAGGAATTGCGGGCGGCGGTGGGGGGGAAGTGAAATAAATCCTATCCCCGCACTGCCGCCATCACCCGCTCCACAAACCAAAATGAACCGATGAATAGCGCGGCATAAGAAGTCCATTCCGCCGCCAGTGCCAGCCCCGCCGCTGTGCCGCGCAGCCGTTGCACGACCTTGACCAGCCCCGCTGCCAATACTGCCACGCCCAGTTGTGCAATTTCGATGCCGATATTGAAACCCAGCAAACTCAAACCGCGCCGCTGCGGGTCGATGCCCAAATCGGTCAAAGCACCTGCCAGCCCCA
>CALMCD010000403.1 GCA_937863075.1 uncultured Rhodoferax sp.
ACTTTCAATTCTATGCACTGGTCAGCGAGTTGCCAGTGATTTTGAAAGTATTACGCGATAGAAGCGTTTTCGAGATTCTTTTTGTGAACAATGCGGTACAGGCGACCTTGCTTGTCCAGCGGTTGGAGCGTGCCTTCGCGCACCAGCGCACTGATTTCGCGGCTGACGGTTTCCATTTTCAAATCGGTCATCGCGCCCATGTCTTCACGCGCAAACAAGGTGACGAGTTCGGGGTTATTGGGGTCACGCATCTTCAAAATCAGGTTGCTCACGCGGTTACGCGCTGTGCCGAAATTCAAATCGACCAACCAATCTTGGGCTTCTTTCAACGCGGTAGACCATTTGTGCATCAAACTTTGGTGCAGGCGCGGGGACGTGGTTTGCAGCGCGTGCAACACCGCCAACGGCAGGCGACAAACGGCGACTTCGGTGAGTGCCACGGCATCGCTATCGTATTTGGCGTGTACCAAGGCTTCCAACCCAAGCACATCGCCCGGGCGCAACACCCGCACAATACGTTCCCGCCCATCGGCTGTACTGCGTACCAGCTTGACCCGACCGCTGCGCAGCGTGAACGCGCCTACCGCATTGCCGCCTTCTTGAAAAAGACGGGTTCCAATCGGAAACTCCAAACGATCGACAGGGGCGTGGATATGGTCAAAATCTTCTTCGGATAGGCTGGAAAACAATACCAAATCGCGGATGTCGCAAATCCGGCAATCGGCAGTACCTTTCCAGGTCGATTCACTTTTGATGGGAATCATGTCTCAATTTTTAATGCGATGCGTTTCGCCAGCGGAGCTGATGAAGAGGGGTGGATGAGGTTTTTCAAGTTCACATCATCCAACACTTTGAGAAAAGCGTTCGTCGCCTGCGTTAAAACCCCTTTAAGACGGCAACCATTGCTGTACACGCAAGGGATTTCGGTGTCCTTGTTAAAGCATTCCACGATATGGAAATCGGTTTCGGTTTGGCGTACCACTTGCCCAATCACAATCTCTTCGGGTTCTTTACCCAGCTTGATGCCACCATTGCGCCCGCGCACGGTCGCCACCAGTTCCAGTTGCCCCAAATGGTGAACCACCTTGGTGAGGTGGTTTTTGGGAATATGCTGGAACTGTGCCAGCTCTTCAATCGTTACCAGTGCATCCCGATGTTCGGCAAGGTAGATCAGGGTGCGTAGGGCGTAGTCGGTGTAGGAAGTTAGGCGCATGGTGGGGGTTCTAATTCCTGTACAAGGTGAACATAATCGCTCACGGGGACTTCTTCGGCGCGGCGTTGCACGTTGAAGTTTCCGCTGTAGGCACGCGCTTCTAACCATTTACCGAGGGTATGGCGCAGCAGTTTACGGCGTTGGCTGAAGGCGACTTGCACCAGTTCCGATAGCAATCCCGCGTTAATAGACGGCGGCGTAGCCAATGGAACCATCCGCACCACAGCGCTCATGACGCGCGGCGGCGGGTCAAAACTCTCAGGCGGAACCAGTAGCACGTTTTCCATCGCATAACGCCATTGCAGCATCACACTCAAACGCCCGTAATCGGATGTAGATGGCTGGGCGACCATGCGGTCGATCACTTCTTTTTGCAGCATGAAGTGCTGGTCTTCGATGTGTTCCACCGCATCCAGCAGATGAAACAAAATCGGGGTCGAAATGTTGTAGGGCAAATTGCCCACCACCCGCAGTTTTTTCCCTTCATTCCCGCGATTGCCTTGGATGGGGGTGATTTGGGCAAAATCCACCCGCAACACATCCGATTCAATCACCGTCAGTTGCCCGTGGTTGCGCAGACGCTGTGCCAAATCGCGGTCGAGTTCGATTACGGTCAAATGCCCCAAACGCTCCACCAGCGGCTGGGTCAGCGCGGCGAGACCGGGGCCGATTTCCACCATCGCATCGCTGGGCTTGGGGTTGATGGCGTGGACGATGCCATCAATGATGCCGCCATCGGTCAAAAAATGCTGACCAAATCGCTTGCGTGCTATGTGTTTCATCGTAATTCCACAAAGGTATTGGCGCGAATTTCTTGAATCCAAGTGGTGAGGGTGCTTTCAAAACGGCTTTCGCGCAACTGGGCGCGAATCATTTCGCGCACTTCGCGGTTGGTCATGGGGGCGCGTTTGCGTTCCAGCATTTGGATCAAGTGAACGCCAAAGCGCGATACCACCGGTGTGCTGATTTCACCAAACGCCAGCCGATTCATGGGTTCTTCAAATTCGGGCACAAACACGCCCGGACTCACCCAGCCCAAATCGCCCCCGTCTGCGGCGCTGCTATCGGCGGAATGTTGGCGTGCCACGCTTTCAAAGCTCGCCGCACCGGATTCGATACGCTTTTTGAATTCGGTCAAACGGGCAACCGCATTTTTGCGTTCGGCGGGCGATTCGGCTTTCAGCAAAATATGGCGGGCATGGCTTTGCACCACGGTGGGCTGGGGCATTTCAGCGGCACGGCGTTCAACCACTTTCAGCAAATGAAAACCTGCATCTGAGCGCACGATGTCCGATACCTCGCCCACTGCCAATTTTTCGGTAGCCGTGACGAAAGAAGGCGGATAGCGATCGGCACGCCGTAAACCCATTTGCCCGCCATCGGTGTGATCGGCGGCGGAGACTTCTTGCACCAATGTGGAAAAACTTTCACCCGCCCGAATACGTTCGCGGGTTTTTTGCGCCAGTTGCTGGCGTTGGGCGATTTGTTCGGGGGTGGCATTCTCAGGCAGAGAAATCAGCAAATGCGCCAAATTCACCTGCTGCGCGGCGGGGTCGTTGAACGCGGCTTTTTTCTCCTCCAACGCGCGATCAATATCGGCTTCGGAGATACGCAAACGCGGCTCGACATCCCGTTCCTGCAAGCGGTTGAGCGTGAGCTGGTCTTTCAATTGCAGGCGGAATTGGGCGCGGGTTAAACCATCTTTGGCTAATTGCTGGTGCAGTCCCGCTAAGTCCATGCGGTTTTGTTGTGCCACGGTTTGCTCGGCTTGGTCGATAACGGCTTCTTCGATTTTGATACCGGTTTCTTGTGCAAACTGTAATTGGGCACGCTCGTTAATCAGCCGCTCCAGCACTTCGCGGCGAAGTTCCGATTCGGGCGGCAGCGCAATTTGCTGCTGGCGGAACTCGCGGCTAATGCGCTGCATGGCGGTGCGCAGTTCGCCGTTGGTAATCGGCTCCGAGTTCACCACCGCAACGATGTAATCCGCTGCTTGGGGCGTGGCGCGGCTGGGATTTGGGGTCTGGGCATAACCCCCCGACCACAAACTGGTACACAGCAAACCGATGAGGGAAAGGCGGGTTGGAAGGTTCATGATGCAGTTTTCGATAGGGCAAACACGGAACCCAAATTAGGCGCATCCATACTGGCATCAAACCATTGTTCGATTTGTTCCAAAGTTCCGGTATGAATTTGCGTGACCACCGCAGGCGGTACTCCCCCAAAACGGCGCATTAAGAATCGAAGGAGTAATTGCATCTGACCTTCTAATTTTCCTTTACGCTCACCCAACTGAATACCTTCTTCTCGCCCTTCTTCTCGCCCCTCTTC
>CALMCD010000404.1 GCA_937863075.1 uncultured Rhodoferax sp.
CTATCCCTGATGAATTCGATGATTACATCGCTCGCCCTAAATCCAACGGCTACCAATCGCTGCACACCGTGGTGCGCGATGGAAAGAGTAAACCGATTGAAATCCAAATCCGCACCCAAACCATGCACGACCATGCCGAAACTGGCGTGGCAGCGCACTGGGCGTACAAGGAGGCGGGAACCAAGGGCTACGCAGGCGTATCCGCCAAAGGGGAATACGATGCCAAAATCGCCGTGCTGCGCCAGCTTTTGGCGTGGGAGCGCGATTTATCCGGCTCGGAACTCGACCATTTGGGCAAAGGGTTTTTAGACGACACCATCTACGTTCTCACCCCCCACGCCACGATTGTGGAATTAACCCAAGGCGCGACGGCAGTCGATTTTGCCTACGGCGTTCACACCAGCTTAGGTCACCGTTGCCGAGGTGCGAGGATCGATGGGGCGATGGTTCCGTTGAATACGCCGCTTCAAAACGGGCAAACCGTCGAAATTATCACCACCAAAGAAGGCGGCCCTTCGCGCGATTGGTTGAATCCCGAACTCGGTTTTCTCGCTAGTAATCGGGCGCGTACCAAGGTGCGGGCGTGGTTCAACGCGCAGGCCATGCGTGCCACGATTGCCAAGGGGCGCGAGGCGGTGGAAAAATTATTGCAACGCGAAGGCAAAACCGCGTTGAAGCTGGACGACCTCGCCACACGATTGGGCTTTACGTCGGCCGATGCGTTGTTTGAAGTGGTCGGCAAAGACGAATTTTCGTTACGTGCCATCGAAACCGTGTTGCGTCCACCGGAGCAGCCAAAAGAAGATGATATTGAACAAATCACCTCTAAAAAACGCGCTTCCGAATCACGCAGCAAGGATGGTATTTTGGTGGTGGGGCTGGATTCGTTAATGACCCAGCTTTCCAAATGCTGCAAACCCGCCCCGCCCGATGCGATTTGCGGCTTTGTGGCGAAGGGCAAGGGCGTGAGCATTCACCGTGCCGATTGTGCGAATCTGCGCAATATGGTGTCGCGCAGTTCGGAGCGGCTGATTGAAGTGCAATGGGGTGCAGTCGCTAATACGGGTGATGCCATTTATCCGGTGGATGTATCCGTGATGGCTATCGACCGACAAGGTTTATTGCGCGATATTTCGGAAGTATTCACCAAAGAAAAAATGAACGTCATTGGTGTACACACCGAATCCCAGCGCGGCATTGCAACCATGTTATTCACGGTGGAAGTGAGTAATTCGGGACGCTTGAATAAAGTGCTGCAAACGGTGGGCAATTTGAATGGGGTGCAATCGGCACGGCGGCGGTGAG
>CALMCD010000405.1 GCA_937863075.1 uncultured Rhodoferax sp.
AGTGGCGGCCCAATTGAGCAAGGCTCAATACTCATAGAGGGGCATTGGTGGGGCAATGGTGACGTATACATCACGTTGACCGATAACGCGGGTGAATTGTGGGGTGTTGTACCGGATGGCACGTCAAAAAAGCTGGGGACGATTGACTATTCAACGGGCGCTTTCAACCTTGATAATTTCACAATTCAATCGCGCGATTACGGTTTTACGAACAATACGATTGACGGCTGGGGTGACGTTGGTGCATCGACAGTCGGGGCAAGCATCGACCTGCTCCATCAAGTTTCTGGCGCACCCACCGCGCACTACTACACCGCAGGCGCGGCTGGAACTGCGACCTCGGTCGTACTGCACCCAGCCGAGTGGCGTTGCAAAGTTCCAATGGATAAGTCCAGCACTGGATTGTCAGCGGTTCTCGTGACTGCATCGATGTGCATCCGGCGTGAGGATGGACTACTGCTGTGCGGTGATAGCGACGGCAAGCTCCATGCACTGCCCGACCGTGGTAATGGGTACGCAGGCCAACAAAACATCGGCATGATTGATAGCGACGGCACTATCCGAGTGCAGCAGGAGTTGATGCCGCGTATTTCATCCTACAGCCGTGGCAATGTCATTACACTTCTTTCGTGCCTCGGAAAGTTCCCATCGCTGGGTACGTATTCGGGCATTTTCCGCACCCAAAATTTCCCGCTTAAGCCCGGCAATTTCCAGCTCTATTGCGGTGTTGCCCAAGCCAGCGCCAATAGCCAAGGCGTTATTTCCGGGGATATGAACGGCTCGGTAGACTACAAATATGGGGTAGTCAAGTGGGATACGTATGGCAAACACCATCTTCCCAACGGCGGCTTGCTGAATCCAGCGTTGATGCGTTACAACGCCGTGGCGTTGTTGGTGATGCCCCTCAGCCCAGCGCTGATCGGCCTTGATAATGCCCGCCTCCCAGTCGATGGTCGCGTACCTATTTATCGGCAAGGCGACCTATTGCTGGTTCATAACACCCAGCAATTCGCGGTTCAATCGCCCGTGCAAAAGGGCGTTGCCTATACGTTGGGACGCACCAACTTATCAAGCGTGGAGGTAGTCGATGCCAGCGGCGTGCTACTCCCCGAATCGCTTTATACCGTGGATTTAGCGGCTGGCGAATTGACGTTCAGCGCTGGCACGGATACCAGCGCATACCAATATCCGTGGAGTATTGAGCACATGATTTCTGATATGGCGCTCTGCACATATGCGGATATTTCTGGCCTCCTGAAGGTAGCCAGAGCCTTGGAACATGATTACAGCGCTGGCACATCCTACGTCAGCAGCATCCTTCCATTCGGTGACCTTTTCGCCCGTGCTTTTGGCGATTTTGCGCAGCAGGCGTGGACATCGGTGTGGTCGGATGAGCGTATTGGCAGCGAGATTTTGGCGAATTACAACAATGCCCTGTACCCAATCGTCGTGACAAACACGGGTGCAATCCGTGAGCGCTGGGTGTTAATCTTCACGAGCACAACTGCTTACCGCGTTATTGGAGAGGATTCAGGGCAAATTGGCACTGGCACAACCACGGCGGATTGTTCGCCCATCAACCCCGCTACAGGTGTACCGTACTTCACAATTCGCGCGGCTGGGTTTGGCGCTGGTTGGTCAACAGGCAATGTTCTGCGCTTCAACACCGACACCGCTGGTAACCCGTTCTGGATTTTGCGCACCACGCTCCAAGGGCAAGCGCAGGCGGATAACGACGTATTCCGTGTGGCATTCCGTGGCTCGGTAAATCGGGTTTGACATGGCTCTGGTGCTGCTGACTAGCCAATCGTATGCGTGTGGCCACGCGGCTGCAAAGCCGCTAACGCCACATGTCGATGTTGCTTATTCGGCATCGAGCACAGCACGCACCGCGCCCAGTGTTGCATTCAACGTCGCAAAACCTATCGCGGGGCAATCCGGCATTGGGTGGGGTTCGCAAAAGCAGGTAGGCAACGCGGCAGGCGTGGCATGGCAAGATGCAGCGCCGATTACGGCGGCGGCAACATCGGCAAGCAAATCGGCTATTCAATGCAGCACCAAGCGCACGGTGGAATGGGGCAATGCAGTGGCGCGGCAGGTATCGGCGGGTGCGGTAACTCGGCAAGCCGTCAGCCTTGGCATTGTCCGTGCTGTGGCGTGGGGCGATGCAGTTGCACACGTTACAAACCAAGCGTTAATAACGCATTCCGCCGTTCCTGTGCGGCTGGTTAAGCGGGTGGTGTGGGGGGCTGGAACGTCGATTTACGCGGGTTCATTCGACCCCATCATCGTTCCAGCACCGCCCCCGCCACCACCACCGCCGCCAGAACAAGCACTGCTCTATATCCTTCCCGCTAGGTACTTTCTAATGGCACACACTATATATATAGAGCGGGTTTCAGATTCACTAGAGCTTCCGTTCTACGACTACTCAATTTCAGCCGATGTTGGGAGCTTCTGCTGGTCATTTTCTGGCAGTGGCCACGCGAGTTTGATGCAGCTTCTAATGCCAATTGACGGCGTTCCGGTTCAAATTCGTGCCTTGCTGGACGGCATCGAGTTCGTCTTCGCCGTGGACAAAGTAAGCCGCAATCGTTCATTCGGTGCATCCGGCGTATCGGTCAGCGCCCGTAGCGTAACCAGCAGCCTATCCTCGCCGTATGCACTTTCAACGGCACGCAGCAACACCCAAGGCATGACTGCGTACCAAATTGGTACTTTTGCCTTGCAAGATTCCGGCATTGATTTGGATTTTGGCGTTGGCGCTGGGGTCGATGCCAACGGCGGCATAGTCGATTGGCTTGTTCCAACGGATGCTTTTTCAAACATTGGCACGCCACTTCAGGCGGTTCAATCGGTCGTAGAGGCAGCGGGCGGCTACGTCCAGAGCCACCGCAGCCAGCCTATATTGCTTGCCCGCCACCCCTACGGCTTTCGCATTGGCGATGCAGGCGGAGCTCCGTGGCTTTGGCATGAGGGTTCAGCAGACGTTGAGTTAGCACCGGATGCGTTAATAACGGAGTCGATTGAGCGGTCAGATGGTGCTGACATTAACGGGGTTTACGTGAGCGGCACGACCCACGGCGTGCTGGGGTTCGTTAAGATAACTGGTAGCGATGGCAATAAACTCGCGCCAATGGTCACCGATTCGCTCATCACGCATGCCGATGCAGCGCGGCAACGTGGGCTTTCAATTCTTGGTGCTGGTGGTAAAAAGCAGTCCATCCGGTTAGACTTGCCGGTGTTAGTAGGAGCGCCGCACCAGCCCGGCATCTTGGACATTGGGCAACTGGTGCAGGTCAATTCAACAACTCCGTGGCGTGGGCGGGTAAGGGCAGTGCAGGTCAATGCGCGGATGCCTGCGCTACGGCAATCCGTAACACTTGAGAGGTATTTGGGGTGACAAATTTTGAAAACTCAATCATGCAAGTAACTTTGGAAGCCGAGCATGAAGAACGACTAAATCAAATACAAGAGTTGATGGTGAGAACTGTTCTGACACCAGTTGAGCAGGAGAAATTATCTTCTTTGGTCGATTCTGCGTCTGAGTACGAGGATGTTTTTCACCCAATTCAATCATGAGCAACATCTTTCGCCAGCTTTTGGAGCTACTACCGCTATCGCCATTGATGGTTGCAACGGTGCAATCGGTCGATGTTTCTAACGGTACGAGCGTCGTGGCGTTTGATGGCAGCGGCACGGCGGTAGTGCGTGGGGTATCGGTTGGGATGGGGGGCAAGTGCTTTGTGCGCAATGGGTTGATTGAGGGCGCTGCACCGGATTTGCTGATGGTGGAGATTGAGGTTTGAAACTGTAATAAAGTTTCAATTTCTGCTACTTTTTAAGTAGGCATTTATCTCACAAAATAGCTTTCATTTATCGCGCGGCGCGTTACCGCGTGCAGTTGCCATCGCACCGTCTGCTTCGTCATCGGCGGATTATTTGCTA
>CALMCD010000406.1 GCA_937863075.1 uncultured Rhodoferax sp.
GAATAGGGCGTAACATCCACCACCAGCGGGCCGCCACTGTGGAATTTATAACTGCGTGTACCCGTGAGTTCGGCCCCTTTGACCGATTTGAAACCCGCCACGACCTGCGCCGTGCAGCTTACATTGGGCGGTAAATCGTTTTCAAATTCCAAGGTGAGAACCCGATCATTCACCCAGCGGAAGCTGCTGCCTGCCACGTTTGCGGAAGGGCTACAGTCCACCTTGATCGGCACGGTGCTGGCACTGGGATCACCGAACTTGATGGCGGCTTCATCAAATTTCACCACAATCTGGCGAATCTGCGCCACTTCACCCTGCGGTGAAAAGCTGGTGATCTGAAACGCCTGCGCGGAAAATGCCGTCAGCGCGGCGGATACTGCCAGCAAGGCAGATTTGGTTTTTGCGATCTTTGCGATGATGGAACCCATAGCCCCGCTCCTTATCAAAAAAATTACGGCATCGTATAGAGCGGTACATCCCACTGGTGGGCGATAGCATCCAGCTCGCTGCGCGTTTTGGTGACCAAAAATGCAGCGATGGTGCTGCGGTTGAGCGATGATTCATCCCCCATTGCCCGCGCCAATGCCGCCATGAAATGCGGTTCTAGCGCCGCCAACGCCACCCGCCCATCCCGACACGGATACACCGCATACCCCGGATGCCCACCCCCCGTGAGGCTATCGGGCGCGATCATGCCCCATTCACGCGGCAGTGCCAGATAGCACGCGGCATCGGCTAGTGCCACTTCCAAGCACACACCTTCGCCCTTTTGCAACTGGTTCAAACGCGCTTGCAAGATGGCTTCGGTTGCCAACAATGCGCCACCCATATCGGCAAACAGCGTGGGCGGCAAATCCAGCCCCGTAATCAAACCGCTTTCGGCTTGGTAGGTTAAATCGTGTCCAGCTTCATCGGCACGGTCGCCGCTTGCACCCACAATCACCACCATGCCGAGGCGGGGATAGCGTTCATGCAGCACGCTCCAATCCAAGCCCAATTTTTTCAACGCCGAACGGCGAAACGAGGTAATCAGCACATCGGCTTGCGCTAATTCGGTGTGCAATGCCTGCTGACCTTCGGCGGTTTT
>CALMCD010000407.1 GCA_937863075.1 uncultured Rhodoferax sp.
ATCCCAAAAAACCCATTCACTAGCCGACCGGAGATCGACGTTTCAGGGTAACGCTCGGTCATATCGGCGCGGGTGAACCAGCGGGCTTCGGCGATTTCGGCGGGGTCGGTGACGATTTCGCCATCCACATAATCCGCCGTAAACGCCAGCATCAGCGAATGCGGAAACGGCCACGACTGGCTACCGAAATAGCGCAGATTGTCCACGCGCAAACCCACTTCTTCCATCACTTCGCGGTGAATCGCATCTTCTAACGATTCGCCCGCCTCTAAAAACCCTGCCAGCGGCACAAAACGGTTCGTTGCCGATACGGTATGACGCGCCAGCAAAACGGCATCACCTTTTTGAATCAGCACCATCATGGCGGGCGAAATGCGCGGGTACGCCGTCATTCCGCAGTGGGGGCAACGCATCGCACGCTCGTGGGGGACGGGCTGCATGGGGGTCGCGCACACACCGCAAAATTGATGGGTTCGCGCCCATTCCAACACCTGTGCCGCGCGGCTGATGCGTTGAAATACCCCCGTTTCCAATTCAGGAACCAAAGCCCGCAAGCCCACAAATGCGTACCCTTGCGGGGCAGTAGCGTGGGCATCCACCCCGTAGGCACAGCAGGATTCATCCACCGCCACCACCTGTTGCGCGGGTGGCAAAAGGGGCGATTCGGGCAGGGCGAGCGTGTCTTCTTGCACCAGCAAGTGACCTTCTTGAAAAATGCAGTGCATCATGGCGGCAGCACTTAGGCAGCGGTAGCGGCGGCTTGCAATAGGTCGCGCGTGCGTTCGGCTTCGCGGCGAGCGGCTTCGATGAAATCCGCACCGTTCGATGCGTACAGCACGGCGCGGGAGGAATTCACGATGATTTTTCCATGCGTGGTTAATCCCGCTTTCACGGTGGCGACGGCATCACCGCCTTGCGCACCAACGCCCGGAATCAACAACGGCAACGTGGGCGCGAGTTCCCGCACGCGCTGGATTTCTGCCGGATACGTTGCACCCACCACCAGTCCGAGTTGCCCGTTTTCGTTCCATTCTTCTTGCGCAAGGCGGGCGATGTGTTCGTACAAACGCGGCTGCCCATCCACGGTAGCGAGGCGTTGATTTTGCAAATCGTCCCCGCCCGGATTCGACGTGCGACACAGCAAAAACGCGCCTTTGCCGTGGTATTTCAAATACGGCTGCACCGTATCAAACCCCATGAACGGCGAGAGCGTCACCGCATCCGCGCCGTAGCGCTCAAAGGCTTCGATGGCGTATTGCTGCGCGGTCGAACCGATGTCGCCGCGCTTGGAATCCAAAATCACGGGAACGTGCGGTGCAGTGCGGCGAATATGCTGGATGAGCTGCTCCAACTGCGCTTCGGCACGGTGGGCGGCAAAGTAAGCGATTTGCGGTTTGAACGCGATGACCAAGTCGGCGGTAGCGTCCACAATGGCGGCGCAAAAGTCGTAAATTTTGGACGAATCGCCCTGCATACCCGCCGGAAATTTGCGGGGTTCAGGGTCAAGCCCCACACAGAGCATAGATTGGTTCTGCTGGGACGCGGTTTGGAGTTGGGCTAGAAATGTCATAGTGGTCATGGCGGGATTTTAGAGATTAGTTCATACCTGGATAGGTAGCATCTTTCAAAGCGTAGGGACAGTAGCGTTTGTCAAAATAAACGAGTGTCATGGCATTAAAAACTGCCGATTTAATAACAGCCGTTTTACCTGAATCGCCTGCGGTGTTGCTAAGGTCAAAGTCAGATTCTTGAATCGTTCCAACCTTGACTTCCCAAATCCACACGGTATCGCCCCGCGCTTCTTTACCGCGTGTGTAATTTCCCAGTTTGTCACCGAGAACGTAACGGAAGGTGATGTAGTGACCGGGTTTTGGAAGGTGTCCTTTGGGGCGATTGGTTTCCAATGCCATCTTGAGTTCTAAACTCTTGGCGGGGGGCTTCAGGGGCAGTAAATCGGGGTAATGGTGTGGTTTATTGCGCTGGTATAAACCATCGGAGCAATCTGCAATTGCGCCGCCTACGAGATTGCCTATCATGGAAGATAGATTCGCCAGCTCAACCAGTTTGCCGATAGGTGGAGAACCTCTCGAAACCAATTTTCCGTCAATCATGTCCAGCGTGTGATAACAGATATGAATAGCCTCACTCAGTGCAGCGGCGGTAAGCCCCGTAAAATTTTCCAGTGCCGCTTTATTGCGCAAACACTCTAGGGGAATGGTGCGTGCCTTTTCCTCCATGAAAGCATCGGCTGGTGATAGATGACCGGCAGCAATCTGTTCTGCTTTTTGTAGCAAGTCAGAAAGCGGTATACCTAATGCGTTGGCAATTTGAGCTGCTATCGCTACGGAGGGTGAACGTTCTCCCTTTTCTAGCAAACCAATGGTTGTTCGGTGAACATTGGCAAGATCGGCAAGCTCGTCATGCGTGAGTTGCTGGTTTTGTCGCAGCGCCTTGAAAAGACCCAAGAGAGCACCAATAAGAGGAGGATGTATTTCATTCATAGTCATAGATAAATCATAGGTAAATGATAGACATTCCCGCCTATGGAAGCTATGTGACAATAGTCACCACCTGATTTAGAATTGACACCTTAACAAGGTGAGGTGAAACGGTGAAAGAGCGTGTAGTGTTTGATCTTTTTTGTGGAACGGGTGGTTTTTCCTTGGGGTTTGAGAAAGGAAATGACGAAGGTCATCATTTTGCTACCCGTTTTGGAATGGATATTTTGCCCATAGCAGTGGATACCTTCAAACGCAATCACCCTCAAGCGTATGGTTTAGCAGGCGATATTCGACGGGTGCGCCGCTCAGAAATAGCCGAACGGCTTGGTTTGCAACGAGGTGAAGTGGATGTCATTATTGGAGGGCCACCCTGTCAGGGGTTTTCGTCTATTCGACCATTTCGTTCTTGCAATGAAGATGATCCAAGAAACAGCCTTTTTGAAGAATATGCATCATTCGTCAATTTTTTTCGCCCCCGTGTTTTTGTTCTTGAAAACGTAGTGGGACTTGCAACGCATAAAAATGGAGATACGCTGCAAGCAATGGAATCATGCTTTCACGCATTGGGGTATGACAGCGAATGGCGGATACTGAATGCGGCCCATTATGGTGTTCCGCAAAAACGAGAGCGTTTGATAATGATAGGCGTAGAGCGTGGCGGGAAAATTCTTTTTCCACGCCCCACGCATCAGTGCGATGGTCCAACCATTGGCTATCGAGATCGCAGTAAAGTGCATACCCCTGCTTCGGTACAGCCTCTTCCGTTGGCTGTCAGTGTGATGGATGCTATTGGTGATTTACCAGAAGTTACCTCCGGCGATGAAGCATATAACTATGACAAACCACCTAAAACTCTGTACCAGCGGGATCGGCGTAGAAATGTAAAAAAATTATCGCTTCACAGTGCAACGAATCACAGCAAAAAAATGATGGAAATCGTGCGGCATTCCGGTAAAAACATTGATGCTATTCCAAAGCACCTAATTACCAGTGGATTTAGTTCTAGTTATTCGCGTTTAGATGCAGACGATCCAGCAGTCACGATAACGGTTAATTTTGTCCACCCATCCTCGAATCGGTGCATTCATCCGCTTCAGGATCGCGCCCTCACGCCGCGCGAAGGGGCAAGGCTTCAATCATTCGATGATTCATTTGAATTTTCTGGTAATAGAACCCAAATTGTGAAACAAATCGGCAATGCCGTTCCCCCCTTACTGGGCAAAGCATTGACCTCGGCGGTAGCACAAATGCTATAAATAAAGTAGCTTCTAATACAAGTCCTATATGCGTTAGCAGCCGATTTCCTATAAAGTTCGCCAACCAATCATCCATGCCCAAGCCCCACACAGAGCATAGATTGGTTCTGCTGGGACGCGGTTTGGAGTTGGGCTAGGAATGTCATAACGGGATTTTAGGAGGGTGCGAAAGACATGATATGGATACAATGAAAATATCCATCCAATGCTTACCCTATCTGCCTATGCAGCTATTTTTATCGTAGCAAAATGCCCTCTTCCATTGTTCTTGCCACCCTGAATGCCCGTTATATCCACGCCGCGCTGGGCTTGCGGTATTTGATGGCGAATATGGGCGATTTAGCACCAGTCACCGTGCTGCGCGAATTTACCTTGCAAAGCAAAATCCACGAAGTCGCCGATACCCTGTTGGCAGAATCCCCCCGCATTATTGGTTTGGGTGTTTATATTTGGAATGCACCGCAAACGCTGGAATTAGTGCGTTTATTAAAAGATAAAAGTCCTGAAACCCGAATTATTTTAGGTGGCCCCGAAGTCAGCTATGAATACGATCAGCAAGAAATCGTGCGCCTTGCGGATTATGTGATTACCGGATGGGGCGACATCAGTTTTGCCAAACTCTGCCGCAATTTATTGGGGTTATCGGGGCAGCCTAAACCTTTGATGAAAATCATGGTGGGGGAACAACCGCCGTTGGACGAAATTGCATTACCCTACGCCCAGTATTCGGATACCGATTTAGCACAGCGGGTTTTATACGTGGAAGCCTCACGCGGCTGCCCTTTCAAATGCGAATTTTGTTTAAGCTCGTTGGATAAAACGGCGTGGGCATTTGATTTAGAATTATTATTATCCGAACTGCAAATTTTATACGAACGTGGGGCGCGTACTTTCAAGTTTGTCGATAGAACGTTCAATTTGAAAATAGAAGCATCGGCGCGAATTTTACAATTCTTTTTGGATCGCATGTCGTCCGATTTATTCGTGCATTTTGAGGTGATTCCCGATCATTTGCCGGATAAACTCAAAAATCTGATTTCCCAATTTCCGGCGGGTGCATTGCAACTGGAAGTGGGTGTGCAAAGCCTGAATCCTACCGTTCAACAAATTATATCGCGCCGCCAAAATAACGAGAAAACATTAGAAAATCTGCGGTGGCTGGTGAATGAATCCAAAGCGCATTTACACGCCGATTTAATTTTTGGTTTACCCGATGAAAATTTAGAAAGTATTGCCGAGGGTTTCGATAAACTCTACGCCACGCAGGTGCATGAAATTCAACTGGGTATTTTGAAGCGGTTGCGCGGTGCGCCGATTGCCCGCCATACCGCCCCTTACGGCATGGTGTACGACGACCAGCCGCCCTACACCGTGCGGCAAACCCACGCGCTGGATGCCGATACCTTGCAACGACTGACGCGCGTGGCGCGGTATTGGGACGTTATCGCCAATTCGGGGCGTTTTCCGCGCACGGTGGCGATAATGCTGCAAGTAACGCCCGAAAATCCATCGCCATTTCGGGCATGGTTGGGTTTTTGCGATTGGTTTTGGCACACTACCCACAAAACCCACGGTTTAAGCCCCGAATGTTTGGTAGATTCCCTATTTGATTATTTAACTATTCAGCGCAAAATGGCGGTAGAAACGGTGCGCCAAAATCTGTTAGAAGATTACACCGCTACCAGCGCCCGCGCTGCCATTCCGAATTGCCTGCGCGGTGTATTAAAACAAGTGCAAGCACCGAATCCCCGTAAATCAAAAACCAGTTTAACGCAACGTCAGGAGAGACATGGCTAAAAAAACCACTACCAATAGTATCATTGGTATTATATTTGTCATCATCAGTGCCATTTTTTATGGTTGTCTGCCCAATAATAAAGTCTATCAGGGAGCGCCCAAATCCCAATCATGGAGTCCTTATTATTGGATTCATACCATGGAAATGACGGGGTTTGTCGTGGGTTATTCGGAATTGCGGGGTAACCCATTATGGGTTACCTATGCGTTGACTAAAATTGATGAAAGCGTTCCTTCTTTACCGCGCCCCACCCGTTTTGATACCGATGAACGCAGTTTTACCAAAGTCACGCACGATGATTATACAAAAAGCGGTTACGACCGAGGACATAATGCCCCCAATTATGCCATCAGCCATTTATACGGTGCTAAAGGGCAAAAAGACAGCTTTTTAATGACCAATATCAGCCCCCAAGCCCCGAATTTGAATCGCAAATTCTGGCAGCGTTTGGAAGAAGTAGAGGCCAAACATTTTACCCAGCAAGCCGATAAAGTATGGGTGATTACCGGCCCCGTTTTTTCGAGTGGCAGTAAAAAATTATCCACGTCCGATAAAGTGGAAGTGCCGGATGCGTTTTATAAAATCTACATGACCGAAGCGAAACCGAATAAACCTTCTAAAGCATTGGCATTCTTGGTTCCTCAAACGGTCAAGGGCAATGAACCTTTGGGGGATTTTGTCACCACCATTGACGAGATTGAGAAACAAACCAGTTTCGATTTCTTCCCCAATCTCGACCCCCAAATTCAAAGCAAGCTCGAAGCCTCTAGCGACCCCAAAGAATGGAATTTAGAGGCGGTCAATAAGCTCCCTTCACGCTATTAAATACAAAACCCCTGTTTGTTGCAGCCCTACCAGATTGATATTGTCCGTATTGAAACTAAGGTCTGCAACCGCCACACCCAATGCGGATTGGGTATAAGCCCCCGTATCCAAGAGTTGGACGATGGTATTTTGCAATTCCACGGTAGAAAATCCCAGTAGATTGCGAATGAATAAATCCGCTACCGTCGCATTATTGATAGAACTGCCTAGCGTGAAATTCAAGGCGATTTGCATCAGTTCAGGATAAGCAATCCCCGAATCTAAAAGGCCGAGAACAACGCCGACAAAGCTCGGATCGGAAACCGAATTTTTACCCAATACCGCCCCCAATAATTTCGCGGCTTTGCCTGCATTGCCATCTAAATCCAAGGCGAGGTTGATATTGGAGAATTGGACGCGCTCGATACCATTCAAGGTGTCGATACCATCAAGCCCCGTCCCTTCGTTGCCGTGTTGAATAATCCAATTGCTGAAGATGCTGATGGTGGACGATTCATTTTTAATAAGATATTCGCTTTTATGATTGGAATAGATAACGGTATCTATATTCGTGCCACCTGAAATAATATCATTGCCACCCGCGCCCATCAGGGAATCATTGCCCCCTAATCCATAAATCGTATCATTGCCATCGCCCCCCGTCAGTACATCACCAATATGGGTTCCAATAAGGGTTTGGTTGATGCCTGTGGGCTTGGTAATGTGGGCGGTGGCGGAAGAAGTCACCTGTTCGGCGTAGCCCATGTTGTCGGTGTAGCTCACGCGGACGCTGATGGGGGTGTTGACATCGGCGGCGGTCAGGGTGTAGGTCGGGGTGGTGGCCCCGCTGATGGTCTGCCCGTTGCGCAGCCACTGGTAGCTGAATGTTCCTAAACCGTCTACATCCACCAGTGTGTTGGTATTCAGGGATAACGCCGACCCTTGGATCGCATTCCCCACAATCGACACCGTTCCCGTTGGAAGCGTATTGGCGGGCTTGGTGATGTGGGCGGTGGCGGCAGAAGTCACCTGTTCAGCGTACCCCATGTTGTCGATGTAGCTCAAGCGGACGGTGATCGGGGCATTCACATCGGCGGCGGTCAGGGTGTAGGTGGAGGTGGTGGCCCCGCTAATGGTTTGTCCATTGCGCAGCCATTGGTAGCTGAATGTTCCTACGCCGTCCACATCCACCAAGGTGCTGCTATTGATGGACAGGGATGCCCCTTGAAGGGTACTGCCCACAATCGACACCGCGCCTGTTGGAAGCGTATTCGCGGGTTTGGTGATATTGGCAGTAGCCCCCGAAGTGACTTGTTCGGCGTAGCCCAAGTTGTCGGTGTAGCTCACGCGGACGGCAATCGGGGAACTTAAATCGGCGGCGGTCAGGGTGTAGGTCGAGGCATTCGCCCCGCTAATGGTTTGTCCATTGCGCAGCCACTGGTAGCTGAATGTTCCCAAACCGTTGGCATCCACCAAGGTGCTGCTGTTGATGGACAGGGATGTCCCTTGGGTGGCATTCCCCACAATCGACACCGTTCCTGTTGGAAGCGTATTGGCGGGTTTGGTTACGCTGGTAGTAGCGGCAGAGGTCACCTGTTCGGCGTACCCCATTCCATCGGTGTAGCTCACGCGGACGGCAATCGGGGAACTCAAATCGGCGGCGGTCAGGGTGTAGGTCAAGGCGGTTGCGCCGCTAATGGTTTGCCCATTGCGCAGCCATTGGTAGCTGAATGTTCCTAAGCCGTCTACATCCGCTAACGCGCTGGCATTCAGGGACAGGGATGTCCCTTGGATGGCACTGCCCACAATCGACACCGTACCAGTCGCTGGGGTGTTGGCGGGTTTGGTGACATTAGCAGTCGCGGTAGATAAAACCTGTTCGGTGTACCCCATTCCATCGGTGTAGCTCACGCGAACGGTGATGGGAGAACCCACATCAACGGCTTTCAAGGTGTAGGTGGCGGTATTTGCCCCGCTAATGGTTTGCCCATTGCGCAGCCATTGGTAGCTGAAAGTTCCTAAAGCATCTGCATCGGCGAGCGTGCTGGTATTGATGGATAGCGCAGACCCTTGAAGGGCGTTACCCATAATCGACACCGTACC
>CALMCD010000408.1 GCA_937863075.1 uncultured Rhodoferax sp.
GAAGGTGCATCCATTTCCGCGACCAGCGTGGCGATGTGTTCGGGCAGTAGCACATCATCTTGGTCTAAAAAAACCAAATAACGCCCTTGTACGCATTCCAAGCCTTTATTGAGATTCGCCGAACGCCCGCCCGCACCGCGCACAACGCGATGACGCAGCCACGTATCCAACTGCGGCAACGGCTGTTCGGTCGCGCCATGCCATACGATGACGACTTCCAACGGGTCGTAAATCTGCGCTTCCAAGGACGCGATGGCAATCGCCAAAAAACCCACATCGTTGCTGCGAATGATGATGGAGACTAGCGGCCTATCGGTAAAGAAATTTTGTGCCGAACCATCCCAATAAAACGCCACAAATCCTTCAGCCGCTGGAACGCCCAAGGCAATACCGCGCAAGTTCGCCAAGGCGGTGGTGTTGCGCACGTAATCGTATTGCCGCAGTTGGCTGGCGTGGTGATTCAAGGCACGCAGCTTCACGTCCAAATCAATCGGAACCCAATGATTTGGCTGCGTCATGGGCTGGACGGTTTCGTAAAACAGCAAATCACCGCGCCATTGCTGGGTTAAGTGGTGCAGCGTAACGCGGGTTAAACGGCGATGGTCGGGGTGGATTTCAAACGGTGAAGGCAGGGCAATGGAATCGGGTAACCAATCGCGCACCAGCTTGGCAATGCGTTCGCCCAGTGCCGCATTTTCGGGTAATTTCCCATCGGGGTAACGCCAAAAATCGCAATCAGAAATGCCCAGCGTTTCCAATCCAGCACGGGCTTCTGATTCACGCTGTGCCGGATCGCCCCCCAGATTGCCGGAGGTAATAAAGACGACCTTGATGCGATTGCGCCCCTCGGTTTGGAGGCTGTGCATCCACCCCCCGCAGCCCAAAATATCGTCGTCGGGGTGAGGAGCCAGAACCAAGAAGCGCATGAAAAGACTTTCTAAAAAACTTTCTTAATCGACGGATCGCGGGAGTTCGCGCAACACCGCCCAGCGCGATTTTGCGGCACGCCATTGGGGTTCAAACAAGGCAAAGCGCAGCAAATCGCTTCGACTACCGTCGGGTAAACGAATTTCATCGCGCAGATGGGCTTCGGGGGTTAGCCCCAATCGTTCCATCAACCGCAAAGACGCAGTTTGCGATGGAACCACGTAAAAAATCAGCTTATGCAGCTTCAGGCTATAGAAACAACTATTAACAACCCATGCCATCGCTTCCACCGCCGCCCGTGTTCCTTGCCCGCGATAAAAGCCCGCCGCCAGTTCGACTTTTTGGTTCACGACATCGTAACCGGAGGCAATCAAATAACCCAGATGTTCTTCTGAACCATCGGGTTGTTGACGGCTGACTGTCATCTCCACCTCGTAATCCTGCCCCAAAGAACGAAAAAAGCGCAACCGCGCCAAATAATCGTCTACCGATGCCGCCGTCAATCCAATGGAAGGCCGACAAACTTGCAGCATATGCAGATAGGTCGGCATGGCAAAGGCGCTGCGTACATCCTTCTCTTCCAAACGCCGTACCACCGCGTGGTGACCGGTGTAGTACAGCAGTTCGGGGGTTTCCTGTGCAGGAGGATTAGTATGTGCTTCCATACGTTCCGGTTGCGCATTGGGCTACGACGATGGTATCCATCTCGGAGTAGCGCAGCTTGTTCCATACCACTTTGCCATCGGCAATGCCTTCGGTTGGTACGACGATAGTTTGTAGATACAGCTTGTTGCTACCGGTAGAAAATACGATGCCTTTGGATTGCAAAGCAGCAAAATCAACCGAAGTCGAAAGGGTGAGCGTGCCATTATCGGGGCCATGAATACCGCTGGACATAATGATTTGCGCATTTTGTAAACCCAATTTGAGGCGAGAATCCAATTGCGCATCGGTTGCTGTACCGATGGCGGTGGAAGCCACTACAAACACGGTATCGGCTTTTTTCAGACCCGTAATCACCAAAGAGAGCTTATCGGCCAACACGCCCGAATTGGTACACAAAGTGGCTTGCCCGGGGGTGGTCGTCGTACCCAAGCTATCCAAACGCACGGCTTTGTTCTCGGTGACCGTGGCGGTAGGAACTTGAATTTGCGTGACGGTGGAAGTAATGGCCTGTTCAAAAGTAGGAACGACAGCGGCTTGCGCTTGCGACATGAACGAAGGAACGACCGCCGCTTTACCCGACAAGAATAAACCCAGAAATTTGTGCTTCATTGATAGACTCCAAAAAAATGATTCAAAATACCTATTCCATAATACTACTATGCCCTCTTGGATTCACTCCTTATTAGCCATTTTTTCGTTATCGGAATGGAGTTTAGGGGCGGTATTTGTGGTTTCTTTTCTATCCGCCACGCTGCTACCGTTGGGTTCAGAACCAGTGGTTTTTGGTGTTATTCAATCGCAACCCCTTTTATTTTGGCTGGTCATTGTGATTGCAACGGTGGGAAATACGCTCGGTGGAGCCGTGAATTGGTGGATGGGCTACGCAGCGGATGGCGTTATTCACCGCCACCATTCCACCGCCCATTCCCGTGCTTTGGTGTGGCTTCAAAAATTGGGGGCTAAAGCCTGTTTACTAGCGTGGCTGCCCGTGGTGGGCGACCCCCTGTGCGCCGTAGCAGGCTGGTTACGCCTCCCCTTCGGCGCGTGCCTCCTGTACATGGCCATCGGTAAATTTTTACGCTATGTCACGATGACGTGGGCGCTTCAAGGGGTGGCGGGGTGGTTTTGACACCCTATTACCTATTAGCTTATCGGCACAACCCCGCAAACCGATCCTGCGCACTGCACGCATTAGAGGCAGGTGAGGGAGTAGCTGGGGTCGTGGTATTTTGCTTGCTGGGCAAGCGCAAGGTTTGGTTGCTGTTGCAGCGGTTCAGAACGTCTTTCGCGTAATCCGAATACTTCCAACCCGCCGCCAAGCTCGGCAATGCTTGCCCGGGTTGCCATGTCAGGCTTTTCCATTTCGGGTGACCTTGGCTGCTCAAGGCATCGAATTTGGTGCAAAACTTCGCGGCAAAGGTTTGAATAAATTCGTTACGCCCTTGGTCAGCAAAATTGGCGGTAATCAAATACGAATCCACGGCCAGAGAAGGTGAACCGCCGCCTTCCATATGCAGCACCGGATAGCTCGCCTTTTTGATTTCTGCTTGCTTGTATTCTTGCAACAGCGCGGTGGATGCGGCGTGGTTCGGGTCAAACTTCAGGAGTTTCAGATTGGCGGGGGCGTTTTTCTCCAACAACGCCAGCGGTTGACCACCGACCACCACCATCACGTCAATGCGCGGGTAGGTGGAATAGTAGGTCGGGTCGCTCAACGCCATGAGCGCCGAACGCCGCCGTTTTGTGCCTTCATCCTCGCCCGTTGCGGTCGGATTCATGAAGGGTTGAACGGTATTCGGACGTTCTTGGAACAATTTGCCGTAGATATTGCGGGCGGTTAGATACGTTCCGCTTTTTTCCATATCCATCCAAATCGCTTTGCCTTTGATTTGGTGGATGTATTCAATCGGATCGTCTTTGCGCACCAAGAAATGCACTTCTTCGGGGTACAGCGGCATGAAAACGCGCAGGTTTGCCAATAAGTCGCGGTACTCTTTGCGCATGGCTTCGGGGACGGATTTATCGTCCCGCATTTGCACGAACGCGGCATACACATCCGATTGCACGGTGGCTAACGTCACACCTTTGGTGCGGCTCATGGCTTCGACATTCGTCCACGAGCCGCCAGTAATTTGCACATCCACGCGCGAATCGACCAAATCGCGCAGATTTTCGCCAATCTTGTAATACGTTCCGGTTTTACCGCCGGTCACAATGCCTTCGGCTTGCGCGGTGGCGGTGGCGCAGATGCTCCAGCCCAACGCCAGTGCCACGGTTAAAAGTGAGGTTTTTAGCTTATTCATGATGAAATTTCCTTATTTTTTGCGGCACAAGCCGGCTTGGGCATCGGCATCGGAACAATTACCCGTCTGCGGTGCGGGTGCAGGGGTGGGATTCTCGACCGGTACGGTGATCGCCTGCGGTGGGGGCGGTGCTTCGGATGTTTTACCGCGCAGTAAAAACCATGCGCCGCCACCCAATAAAGCCAACACCACCGCCGCCAGCACGATGATTTGTGTCATCTGGCCACCGCCCGATGAACTTGCCGCCGCGCCCGTGGATTGGCTCAACAACAAGGGCTTTCCGCATTCGGTACAGACAAAATCCATACCATTGGGAACTTGAACGACGGTATGGGCATCTGCCAATGCACAGTTACCGAAGTTAGAACATTTACCTGATTTACCGGATGTCATGACGCTTCTCCTTTTAATAACGCAACCGCGCGTTTACCCGCCTCCAAAAACCGACGGTACAGCGGGTCTTGGATGTTGCCTGCACATTGTGCCTTCACTGTTTCGACTTGGCTCACAATCGCACGCTGCAATTCGGCACGGCGGTCTTGGTGCTGGTATTCCTTGCTTGCCAATGCCGCATTGCACACCGTTTGAATGGTGTAGAGGTTTTCGAGGTTGACACTTTCCGCGCTTTCCACAAAAACTTTGCCCAACACGACCGGATCGTTATCAAACCCATCTGCATCTTTGGTGAGCAGCAGCACTTCATTCGCACCGGTAGCAGGATTCGCACCTTCATGAATCAAGCCCAGTGCCTTGGCAAGCAGCACGTAGGGAAGGGCTTGCAATTTCACCTCAGCATTGCTGGCGATAAAAAGTTTGGGGAAGCCCGTGCCATCGCCTTCGGTGTGCAATTCCAGCTTGGCGCGATTGCCTCCGGTTTCAAGGCGACGGCGGTATTTTTCTTCGAGCAGTTTGAGCGGTTTCAAATACCGCAGCGGCATCAAATTGGCGATCGATACCAGCGTGATTTCATGCGGACGGGCATCGGATTCAATGATCTCGGTATCGCCCGAACGGGTTTCACGGAATGCTTCTTTTAATGTCGCAAGGAACGCTGCTTTTTCGGGGGCTTTGGGCAAAATCACCGTGAATTTCTGCACTGCGGTCGGGCGACCGGTCGGGACTCCGGGGGCAGCGCGGTGGATTTCTAACGGCTCTAATTCGACAAAATTTCCGGCACGGCTGGCCAAATCACTGACATACGTTTTCAGGGCATGGGTATCGGCTCCGTAACGGTCGCTGAGTTTGTCGATGATGGAAACGCCCAGCAAACGCTCTTTGGGGTTTTGCACGAGGTTGTTGTGGGCGAGGCGGGCGCTGTCGTCGCAAACGGTTTCCAGCACATCCAAGAAAGTCGATTCGCTGATGCGCTGGTTGAATTGCGCAAAATCGGCTTGCTCGCCCATTTTTTCGACCAAGGCGGTGCGAATACGGCGGGTTTGGGTTTGCTGCTCGGCTTCGTCCAACACCAAACGGCGGCTGACTTGGCGCACCAAGGCGGGGTCGTACACGCGGATGCGGTGCTGGCGTAAATCACCGGCATCGCCGTCGGTGAGGCG
>CALMCD010000409.1 GCA_937863075.1 uncultured Rhodoferax sp.
CGATTTTGCCGAGCCGGGTATTTTGTTCTTGGACAATATCAACAACGATAACAACTTGCGCTATTGTGAAACCATCGCGGCGACGAATCCGTGCGTGACAGGTGATACATGGGTACTCACCACCAACGGTGCAGCACAAGTCGCTGATTTAATTGGCAAAGATTTTCAAGCCGTAGTCGATGGAAAAGCCTACCGTGTCGAAAGCAATGGGTTCTTCAAAACGGGACATAAGCCTGTTTTGGCATTGCGCACCCGCGAAGGACACGCACTGCGCCTGACGGCGGATCACCGCGTGCGCCGCGTTGCCCATAAAACCCGTTACGCCATGGAAACCGAATGGGTTGCCGCTGAACAATTGCGCCACGGCGATGAAATCGTGTTACACAATCATCGCGCATTGGGCGGTTGGGATGGTATTGGAACGGAAGAAGAAGGGTATTTGCTAGGCTTATTGGTAGGCGACGGTACACTCAAAAATGATAAAGCGATTATTTCCGTTTGGGCACCAGAATTAAAACAAGTTGCCAACGGCTTTGTGAGTGCCAATGGCATCGTGAATTACGCCGATACCAGTGCTGGCGGAATCATTGCCGCAGCACAGGCTGCTGCTTTCACCTTACCCCATCGTAGTGATTTTTGTGGCTTCCAACGCCCCATCACGGGACGGGGTGAAATGCGCATGGCATCGGCTGCAATCAAAGGTTTGGCGCACTCTTTTGGTATGCGTGTGGGTTATAAAACCATCACCCCCGCAATGGAAAAAGCATCCTCCGCTTTTGTGACGGGTTTACTACGGGGGTTGTTTGATGCCGATGGTTCCGTTCAAGGTAGCCAAGAAAATGGTGTCAGCGTGCGTTTGTCGCAAAGTGATAAAAGTTTGCTAGAAACCGTACAACGTATGCTGCAACGCTTTGGCATTGCATCGGTCATTTACCAAAATCGTCGATTGGCACAAGAAAAACCGATGCCAGATGGTCATGGTGGGTTGAAAGTAGTCAACATTCGTGCGCAACATGAGTTGGCGATTAGCGGTGACAATTTGCAAGAATACGCGCAGCGCATTGGCTTTTTCGATAATGCCAAAGCCCAGCGTTTGGCGCAGACGTTAAGCAACTATCGCTGTAGCCCCAAGAGAGAACGCTTTACGGCAACCGTTGAATCATTGGTAGCAGATGGCAGCGAAGATGTATTCGATGTCACCGTTGCCGATGTCCATGCTTTTGATGCAAATGGTTTGTATGTTCACAATTGTGGCGAACAGCCACTTCCATCCTACGGTTGCTGCGACCTTGGCCCCATCATTTTGA
>CALMCD010000410.1 GCA_937863075.1 uncultured Rhodoferax sp.
CCAACGAAAAAACGGCAAAAATTTTGTTGCAAAAGGATGCAGAAAAAAATTATAAACGTGTGGACTCAGTAGATGCTTTATTTTCAAGTCTTGATGAATAATGCGGTATATTGAAAGTTCAGGTGCTTTTCATAACGAGGCAGATATAAAAACGGTTATTACTTTATTGATGAACGATGAAGTGTTACCACCAAAATACCGTGACCATGTTTTGACTGGAAATTTTGTAGGTTTTCGTGACTGCCATATTCAACCGGACTGGCTTTTAATTTACCAAAAGCAAGATAGTGAAGATGGGCGCGGAATTCTTCGTCTTGAAGCAACGGGAACACATTCTGATTTGTTCTAGTTGTATTTCAAATAAAAGGAACCCCATGACCCCTATTTTCACCCCCTTAACCGAACTCGATACATGGCTTTTGCGCGAAGGTACGCATTTGCGGCCTTACGAAGTGCTGGGGGCGAACCCCACGGCGGAAGGGACGGCGTTTGCGGTGTGGTCGCCGAATGCCTCGCGCGTGAGTGTGGTCGGGGATTTCAATGGGTGGGATGGGTTGCAAAACCCGTTGCAACTGCATTCCGATACCGGCGTTTGGACGGGGTTTGTGCCGGAAGTCGGCATCGGGGCGCGGTATAAATTCGAGATTTGGAATCGGGAAGGCCATCTGCTCGCTGCCCGTGCCGACCCCTACGCCCGCCAAAGCGAAGTGCGCCCCGCGACCGCCAGCATCGTTGCCCCGCTGCCGCCCAAACAAACACCGCCACCCGACCGCCAGTTAGCCAACGCGCTTGATGCGCCCATGAGCATCTACGAAGTGCATCTGGGTTCATGGCGGCGCGGTGAAAATAACCGTTGGCTGACGTGGGATGAAATCGCCGATACGCTGATTCCCTACGTGCAGAATATGGGTTTCACGCACATCGAATTGCTACCAATTAGTGAGCATCCTTTCGATGGTTCATGGGGCTATCAGCCGATTGGCTTGTATGCGCCGACCTCGCGCTTTGGTTCGTTGGATGGATTGGTGCGGCTGGTGCAGCGTTGCCACGCGGCGGGCATTGGCGTGATTGTGGATTGGGTTCCGGCGCATTTTCCGACCGATGCGCACGGGCTGGCGGGCTTCGACGGCACGCACCTTTACGAACACGCCGACCCGCGCGAGGGCTTTCACCAAGATTGGAATACCCTCATCTACAACTGGGGGCGCACCGAGGTGGCGAATTTCCTCATCGGCAACGCGCTCTACTGGCTGGAGCGTTTTGGCGTGGACGGGCTGCGGGTGGATGCGGTGGCCTCCATGCTCTACCGCGATTACAGCCGCAAGGCGGGCGAATGGGTTCCGAATGTGCATGGCGGGCGCGAAAATCTGGAGGCGATTGCGTTTTTCAAGCGCCTGAACGAAATCATCGGCCGCGAATGCCCCCACGCCATGACGTTGGCGGAAGAATCCACCTCCTTCCCGCTGGTTTCGCACCCCACGTATACGGGCGGGCTGGGTTTTCATTACAAATGGAATATGGGCTGGATGCACGATAGTTTGCAATATATTCAGCGCGACCCTGTTTACCGCCAATACCACCAAAATGAAATAAGTTTTGGATTAGTTTATGCGTTCAGTGAACATTTTGTTTTACCCATTTCGCACGATGAAGTAGTGCATGGCAAGGGTTCATTATTAAACAAAATGCCCGGCGACCGTTGGCAGAAATTTGCTAATTTACGCGCGTATTTGGGTTTTATGTTTGCGCATCCGGGGAAAAAACTGCTCTTTATGGGTTGCGAGTTTGCCCAAGAACGCGAATGGAACCACGACCAAAGTTTAGATTGGCATTTATTAGAAAACGAAAATTCCCAAAATACCAATAAACCCGAACACACGGGCGTGCAACGCTTGGTGCGCGATTTGAATTATTGGTATCGCCAAACGCCTGCATTGCACCAAAGCGATTGTTCACCCGATGGTTTTCAATGGATCGACCACAGCCACACGCAGGAATCGGTTTTTTCCTTCATTCGACGAGCCAATCGGTCGAGTGATTTAGTAGAAAATGATTTTGCAGTTATCGTCTGCCACTTTGTGCCGACGGTGGTTGCCAACTATCGCATCGGCGTACCCCAAGCCGGAACGTACCACGAGCGCCTGAACACCGATTCCGCCTACTACGGCGGCGGCAACCAAGGCACGCCGTTCGGCTGCGCAACCGCCGAGCCCGTGCCGTGGAATGGTCAGCCATTTTCCATCGTGGTGACCTTGCCGCCGTTGGCGATGGTGGCGTGGGAATGCGATTGATTGCTTACGATTTCCAGCGACTTAGAACGGCTTTGTATCTGACATCTGTTCTCAACTGCACGAACATGGGTTCCTTCTCAAGTTGATCCCAGTTCTTGTATCCTGTTTGTAAAGCTTCGTTGAGGTAACGTATGGCCTCATCATTATTGCCAGCTTGGGCATAACGCTTTGCCTCTTCGTAGAGGCGTAAGTTTTCCACGTTTTCGGCAGAAGTCGAAGAAACCGAGGACACTGGTGCAGATGGCTCAGTGGTGGGATTTGGCGGTTTTTGATTTTGGGTTTCAGTTGTTATATTCGCCGTATTTTCTGACTTAACATTGGGTACTTTGTTATATATAATTTTATTTCCCTGTATAGGGATTTCAAATTCCAACTTATCGTTAGAAATCATTTTTAATCGCAGTGAAATACCCATGAAAAAAACAATTTCAAATATATTGCCGTCTTTTACCTCAATTCTATCAAAAGCTACGGTTTTATCCAGATTTTTAATATTCAAATCATGACGGTTTATGACGATATCAGGCCCCATTGGGATACCAAAATCACCCATATATTTAGTTTCAGAAACCCAACGACCATATATTTGTTCCGGATCTATCCGATTCGAGGAAGAACATGCAGTCAATAAAATGACAAACAGCCAAACAAATACATGGCGCATTGTAAATTAGTCCTTCAATTTATTTTTTGTATTTAGCCACAAGTGCTGAAAACTTGGGATCCTTCAACAAAGGTTTCATATCCTCGTCCTGTTCCATTTTATCAAAATATGGAAAGCCCGCTATGAAACTCGATTCAAAATATTTGTAGGACTCGTCTTTTTTGTTTTGCCTGAGTTTCAAGACACCCAAATTGTAATAAGCAAGGTAGCTCTTTGGATCTTTCTTCAATGCAAATTCAAAATCTTCTTCGGCTTCTGGTAATTTACCTTGTTTTAATTTAGCCACTCCAGATTTGATCAATTCAGTGGAAGCTGCTTTATCAGCCGTTGCACACTCATCTGGTTTCTTTTTTCCCAGCAGGCAATCATCGGCATCTTTCTTTTGTTTTTCAAGCTCATCTGCCTTGGGAGCGATACTGTCTGGATTCGCAGGTTTAGGGGGAGCAACAGTTACTGGTGCGCTAGCTATTGGAACCTGTGGAGTAGGCACTTGCTTGGGGGGCGATTTGCTTGATAGGGCAAAATAAGCAGCACCTCCTACCAGTGCCAACCCTGCAACGGCCGATGCAATCATCACCTGCGGCTTGATACCACCCCCTGATGATGTGGAGGAGATACCATCATCACCCCCTCCACTTTGCTTTCCATCTGCAATAACAGGCTTCAATGGTTGGTTGCATACAGGGCATTTGGGATCGACAGAAGACGTTAATTCAATAATCTTTCCGCTATCCGCATTGGCACATTCGCCATAATATTCACATTTGAAAGAAGGCATTTCTTATTCCTTTAATTTTTCCAAAATAAAATTATTTAGTCATCCAATTCTGATTCTGGGATTCCAACAATTTTACAAATTGGCAATCGCATTCCAGCTATCAGGGTATATTCAGGGTCTTGATCATTCTCACCTTTCGCCTCAAAAATTTCGACGGCGTACCCAGAAAATAATTCCAATAAATCTTTCTTTTTCAATAAATGGACGTAATCTGCATCCAACTTTTTCTGAACTTCTTTTGCAATGAGATCTTGAAGTTCTGAACGTTGTTCTACTTGCAACAAACTGTGGAATGAACCAGACCCTTCTAATACCTTAGATGTAGGTAATCCGCCAGCTTTGTACGACACAATCCACTCTTTTAACCCAGTGGTTGCATTCACCCGCTCTTTGACTAAATTCAGGAGTTTGGCCAGCAACAAGGTTGGTTTTACCTTTGCTTCAGAATCTCGCTGTACCGCAGTCTTGGCATACAGGTTTGGTAACCCACTACCATCCCCTTCACTGTGCAGCAAAATGACTTCACTTTTATCTTGCAATAATCCATCATAATGTCGCTTTAACTCTTTCAAATCTTTGATAAAGCGTGCGGGCATCAAAGACGAGACCTTGAGAATCGTTATCTGGTTTGAGAGTAAACCCTTGATAATTTGTGCATCAGTGCCTACATCCTGCTGTTGTTTGAATATCCCACGCAATTGCGCATGAAATTCTGAATTCTCAGGAAATTCCGGTATAAATACACCAATTGTCTGTGAACGACCTTGTGAACCCGCAGCATTGTCTGTCACCACCCGATCAACTTCTGATTGGTCGAAAGTTATCATGCAGCCAGCTTCATCATATAGTGACTGTACAAAACTTTTGAGACCGTTGGAATTAGCATCATATTGCTTCATTAATCGTCCAACGATATTGACGTTCAGAACCGGATCATAATCTTTGGCAATTTCTTGATGCGTTTTAAGGATGATTTCGGATGATTCTTTGGATAATGTAGATACCACACTTCCCAAAGTGAGGGTTTTGCCTAGCTTTTCAAAAGAATTGACATCTACCCCTCCTAAATCAATAAGGGATTTACGCACGCTTTGTGTTCGTGCTTTTTGCCCTTGTTCATCGATTTTGATGGCTTTCAGTATTCTGTGAATTGCTGATGTATCAAAAAGTCGTTTTTGATAGGAGGCATCTTTATTTTCATCCAGCCGAACGCCTTTATCCAGAACAAAACGCTTAGTAGATTCCGTAAGTTGCTGCTGAATACGATCTACATGTGTGCGTAAATCGGTGAGCTTTTCCCGCACATGTGGCAATAAACCGACTGCAAAGCGTTGGGATTCTTGCATGGAGCGTAGGTAGAAAAGTTTTTGATAAAACTCGGTTGCTTTACTAAAAATAGCCTCACTTTTATCTGTCAGCTTTTGACCTAACCAACCTACCTCATTGAATTGTCGGTTGCATTCTTCGATTTTTGCATGAGCCTCTCTAATTTGCTCACCTGCTTTTTGGATTTTTTCATTGAGGTTTTCTTGCCGCTCTTCCAATTCAGAGATGATGGCATCCAAGAAAGACCGCGTCTGTGACAGTGAAAAATCGCCAGATTTCCAGCGAGCGAAAAAATCCAACTCTATCGTTCGTGCGATGGTGGCGGCGATTTCAATCTTAGCTTTTGATTTGACTTCATAAAACTTCTTCACACCCAGCGTTCTATATGTTTCATCAAACATTTTAGATAAACGCATATTCAATACAGAAAGCCACTGTGTTCTTTCGATATTTTTGTCTTGCAAGATATTGTTTTTATGGCTGTCAGTTGCCTGTGTCCAATAATCTTTCAGAGGTTTCCATGTTGTAATTTTTTTATCGTCTTCGAGGATACCCACTTCCAAACCAAGGTGTTGATCCGTTAATAAATAGGGTTGACGTACTTCCGGTTTTCTAGCCTCAGAAGCCCAATCCTTATATATTTCCTCATCTGCGTAGCCATCGCCTTCACGGAAATTGTTGTACATTAATTGACGTGTGACTTGCTCTGCAAAATCAAATGTCATGAATTCTTTGATTTCTTCTTCGGGAACAATGACACGCTTAATACCAAACGAAAGAAAGAGCTTCGCCCGTTCTTTTTGCCCATTTTCGATCTCGAAATTTCGTGTATCATTTTCGCCTTTCTCTGCCCTCGAAAGGCCATCCCAGCTTATATTGATACATTTTTGGTAAATGAATTCCGAAAGAATTTTTGGTACATCTTTTTCAATGTCAAACGATTTATTATTTTCATTAATATCGTTTAAGAGATAGCATCCATTAAAATAAATGCTATGTTCCATTTTTTTACCATCCAATATATCGGTTGGATGGTATTTGCCAGCACCCAATGCGTTCAATTCACGCAAGGCAGCATAACCGTTTGCAAAATAATTTGAAAATCCCGATAGGTTTTTGACACGTCCTTCTTTTGGGTGCTTTTCTGGGATTAGTGCATAGATTAAAATCTTGTATTGACTGGAATCGGGATAGCGATTCCTAATTTGTGCCACGGCATCCACTACGGTACCGCTACCAGTACCCCCCGCTAAACCGCAGATAACGTGAATCGTAGCACTGGCATTGCCTTGTGTCTGCAAATTCTTCATCCGAATGTCAAGTGCCCGAATAAAACTAGGGGCATTTTGGGCAAAAACAACACGCCCCAACTTCCGCTTTTGCGCTGCGCCCGCAGTATTGGCAGTGACAAAATCAAAAACAGTGGTCGGATTAATCCATTTTGTAAGACCGGGATACGATGCTGGATCATTCAATACAGGGCGAATATCACCTGATTTATTGATAAGATATTGGCTACGTTCCAGCATACTATCGATACCAAGAACCATCCAATCTTCGGTTTTATCCAGTTCATCGGTCGAAGTATCAACATAAAGAAACTCAAACTTAGTATCCCCTTGTTCGTAATTCAAATGCCCACTACTAATAAGCAACTTACGAATTTCACGAATTACTTTTCCACCCGTACCACCAAGACCTAAAATCAGATGATTATTTGACATTTTTACCTCTTATCTTTTAAATTAACGATATCTAATATTAAATACAGGTGCTTCACCTGGGTGGTTAGAGCTAAGCATCATAGGGGTTTGGTCTGAAACTTTTTCCCCACGTTCATGCTCAAAAGATATGATTCTGGCAGCATACGATGTTCTCGGTTCGGCATATTTAAAAGCATCATTTATATTTCCATCGTACTTCTCTAAACCTTTAATAAAATAGGCACTAAATGTAGATTCTTTTGCAATTTTAGGTTGAAACCAAGATCGCTGATTATTGGAGGATGCAGTAATTACGATTCTGGCATTTGGAGAGCTGGGTCTCTTATTTAATTTAGGTGCGGGGAGTTCGGGAAACTCAAATGCTTTTGCCAATGAGCGCATGGATCCTGTTCGACCTTGAATTTGCATTAAAAGTTGATTTTGGTTAGCATCCAGTTTGTACCCAGAATGCGTTGGAGGTTGCGTAGTAGCATCTTCTACGGCAAAAATATCTTTTGCTCCACTATTACTAACCTCTTTGGGCGTTGACTGTAAAAAAGCCAACATTTGAGATTGACTTGGAGTCAGTATCAATTGTTGAGCAGATTTTTGGTAGATTGTGTCGGTAAGTGCGGGCTTAACAAATTCCTTCATCACCGCACCGCTATAGCACGTATCAATTACCAGAACCAATTTATCTGAATTAATCGCTTGCAATGCAGAAAAAATTTCACTTCCAGTTATCGCTGTTTGCTTTAATAACCTTCTCTTTTCTACGAACTCTAGTAACTTCCAAACATCTTTGACACCTTCTTTATTATTACCTATTGACGTATCATTTAAAGCATAGTCATAAGGAATAATACCTAAACCACTGCTTAATTCTGGCTGTGATCCATGTGAGCTGATGAATACAAATACCTTGTCATTCTTCCCGACTTTTTGCGCTAGGGTTGCTAGCTCTTGTATGATTCTCTGCTTGGTTGCTTCCTGGCTTTTCAAAGTATGGATATTGGAAGTTGGAGTCCCCAAATCACGCAGACTTTTGGCATAGGAGTCAACATCATCCTCGGCAGTCGCAATAGATGGAATCTTTCTGGATTGAAATTCTTTTACTCCCACCAACAAAGCATAAGTGCTACCATCTCCAGTACGGGAAGATAATGTTCTGGGTGCTAAATAACGAATATTTTTGATGTTTCGGGGTGTTAATTCCGAAACATTGGCCAGCATTCCATCCCCTACCGCAGTTTGTGCGATCATGAAGGCACGCTCCACCTCATTCTCATTCTCATAAGTTCCACGCAGAACAATTTTTCCAGTACTGCTATAAGTAGCGAAACCATCTTTGATTCCAGACTGAATAATAGCGGCTGTAATCAAATCACAATGCGCTAATTGAACGGGATAACCCGACCGGTAAGTTTCTTTGCATCCACGCGCCTCTTCTGCTAATTGAAAATTATTAGCAGAATGTGCATTGTAGGTAGCACAACCATACAAAGACGTGATACCCATTAACGAAGCAATGGCGACTGGTAAAAAAATTGTTCTTTTATTCATGGACTATTACAATCAAATCACTTAGATGTTATAAATGCACTGGAGGTGGCAAGTACAGTTCTTTTTGGATTACTGGCATCCAGTAATTCAAATTTAATCTCATTTTTTCCGGGTCGCATGAGTTTTTGGTCAATTTCAAAATCCGGCACAGAATAACCACCACACGCCCTTGTCGTAATATTCGCGCCAGTAAGCTCTTGGTTATTTACTACGATGGCCGTTTTTAACTTCACCTCTTCGGTGGATACAACCGAATAAAACGGTTTTAGTACAATTTTCTCACCCGATTTCACAATAGTGCTGGATGTTGGATTTGTTGTTAAATCAATCCTATACCGCGTTGGAGTTTTAGAGGTTACATTAAGCCTATCCATCGCCCCCTTGCAATCCAATCTTTGCACCGAGTTTGCCATGCTCTCATCAATTTTCTTAGCCGCATAGCCCATAGCCGCACCCAATGCTGCTGAAATGATTAAACACTCTCCAGTACCCTTTCTTAGTACAGATGTGCAATACAGCATACTGGCTGCACCCGTACCCAGACCAGCGATCAGCCCAGTTTTTGTCGAGTCATCGCTACTTTGATTTTTTCCATTGGCATTAGAGTCCGACGGAATTAGTGGGTTCGTCACACACCCGCTTACAGCCAACGAACCTATAAGAAAGAACACGGAGAATTTTTTCATTGTCTATTCACTTTAGTAATAAATGCTATTTGGAGCGATGCTTCAGTTCAAAATCGACGACCACTAATGCATCTTCTTTGCTCCATTTTTCTTGGCTCATAACCACATAGTTGGCTGGCTGAATGGTTGCAGTATTGCTATCTTCTTCCGCAAAAAGGTCTTTAGAGCCACCCGATGATTTTTTATTCAAGCAACTCGAAAATTCTTTAGGTTCGTTAAAAAGATCTTTACTTCCACCACCGCCACAATCAAGCAAAGCCACTTGCTGCATTCCACTGCCTGCATTTTTATAATGTGTGGGTTGCTTGACTGGCTCATCATCTGAGAAAGGCACACTGGTGAGCGCCACTTTGATTTTTTCCACTCCGGGAGTGTCATCGAAGGTAAAGTACCCTTTGGCAGGGACAGTCGTTACACTACCTGCTTGGATGTAGGCCGATGGGCCATTGCGTGTGGGAAATAGGAGATTGGTGCGCCCCGAGCTTCCCTCATTCAAAATGTAAATATATCCATTAGTACTACTTTGGACTCGGATACGAACTTTGTCGCCACTTTTGAAATCATAAGAAGCAGTTTTTTGCTCGACCTTACCATCTGGTTTCACAAGTTCAAGCCAGTATTTCAACCCTACAAACTTGGCAGGATCAGCTTGTTTTTGTTCTGCACTTTTAGCTGTAGGTTGCGACTTAGCGCGAGCCACAGCGGTTTCTTTTTTCGATGCGTCGGGCGTAGTGGAGACAGTTCGCAACGTGCCAGTACTATCCTCAAATAACGCTTTTGCACCACCTTGTGCAAAGGCAAATGAGGTACTCATGACGAATAAAGCCGCAATATTTTTTAATAGCATACAGAACACTCTTTCTATTCAAGCAGTCGTTAATCACAAATCAACCTGAGTATGAACGTTAACCCAGAGAACATATTTTCCAGAGGAAATTACATTTTATTACAATAATTTCAACAAAAAAATGGAATTGATAGGGGTAGTTGTGAAGGCCTTTGCCTTACCCCATTCCACCCAATCGGCGAATGCTGTCCTCCCCCATATCAGGACAGACTTTTTCAATAAAAGCGTGAACGTAGCTGCGCAAATAGCTACCCTGCCGCACCGCGAGGCAGGTGGTGTTGGCGGGGAATAGGGTGGGAACGGGAATCATCGTGAGCTGTTGATCCTGTTCAGGATCGTAGGCGACCGATGCCACAATGCCCACGCCCAGCCCCAGTTTGATGTAGGTTTTAATCACATCGGCATCAATCGCGGATAGCACGATGTCCGGCACAATGCCCGCAGCAGCAAAGGCCTCGTCAATGCGCCTGCGTCCGGTAAAACCGTCGTGGTAGGTGATGATGGGGTATTCGCCCAGCATTTCCAGTGTGATGTGATCCACTTTTAGCAGCGGATGCCCGTGCGGAACAATCAGCGCGTGATGCCAGTCGTACACCGGAATCGACACCAGTCCGGGAATTTTGTTGATGGTTTCCGTGGCAATGCCCACATCGGCCTCGCCTTGCAGCAGCAAATCGGCAATTTCTTGCGGACTGCCTTGCAGCAGGCTTAAATGCACCTCGGGGTAATCCAGCTTGAACCACTGAATAATGCGCGGCAGGGCATAACGCGCCTGTGTGTGGGTGGTGGCGATGACGAAATGTCCGGTTTCGCGGCTGGCAAAATGGTCGGCTATGTTGCGCAGATTTTGCGTGTCCAACAAAATCCGCTGCACCACGGGTACGATTTCTTTTCCGGGTTCGGTCAGCCCCAGCAGGCGTTTACCCCGCCGCAGAAAAATTTCCACCCCCAGCTCGTCTTCCAAATCCTTAATATGCTTGCTCACCCCGGGTTGCGAGGTGTGCAGCACATTCGCCACTTCGGTCAGGTTGAAATCCTGCCGAACCGTTTCTTG